>JBCDAP010000160.1:0-5193 GCA_039185335.1 Planctomycetota bacterium
CAGATAGACCTTGCTTTGCAGGCCGAGCTTGATTCGCCCGACGGCGCGGGTGATCTTCCGTGTCACAAATGTCTCGCCTCGGCGAGGCGATTCGTGGTTGAAGAGGACGCCGCACGATGCGTGCATGTCGAAGGATTCGCGGTAGTTCACCGTGATCCAGTGAGCAGCGACTTTCGCGACGGCGTAAGGCGAACGGGGATAGAACGGTGTGGTCTCTTTCTGGGGTGTCTCGACTACCTTGCCGTATTGCTCGGAGGATGACGCTTGGTAGTAGCGAACCTGCTGGCCGGATTTGTCTTGGAATTCGCGGATGGCTTCGAGCAGCTTGTAGGCGCCCATCGCGACGGTGTCCGCGGTGTAGACGGGCATGTCGAACGAAACGCGCACGTGCGACTGCGCGCCGAGGTTGTACACCTCGTGCGGTTTGATCTGATCGATGAGCTTCGAGAGCCCCCCCGCGTCGGTGAGGTCACCGTAGTGCAGCTTTAGGCGAACGCCGGAGTGATGAGGGTCCTGGTAGATGTGATCGATGCGGTCAGTATTAAAGGATGAAGAGCGACGGATAATGCCATGGACTTCATACCCCTTTCCGAGGAGGAACTCGGTGAGGTAAGAGCCGTCCTGGCCTGTGATGCCGGTAATGAGGGCGCGTTTGGTGGTGTCGGACATGGCCGGTGATCTCAGGTCTTGGGGGGATCGGAAGTTCTCTGCGTGCTGCTCGCCAGCGCGGGAGATTATGGTAACGAGGCGGGTAGTCTGTACGTCGTGGGCAGGGTGTTCGTTCGCTGTGAAATAGATCTGATGCCCGCTCATCGGCTCAAACGGGTGATTGATGCGAGAGAAGTTGTTGAGTCGTTGCTAGTATTTCCGATGGACCACGTTGGCATGAACACTGATCGACCGATCCTGATTACCGGCGCCGCGGGCTTTATCGGCTCTCACTTGGCTCAGCGGCTGTGCCGTGATGGTCGGGAAGTGGTTGGGCTCGACAATCTGGATGAGTTTTACGATCCGGCGCTCAAGCACAAGAATCTCGCCGCCGTCGAAGCTGTTGCTCACGGGCGATTCCGGTTTGTGAAAGGTGACATCCGGGATTCGGATGCAGTTACAGGTTTGTACCGCGAGTACAAGCCCGGAGCGACGGTCCACCTCGCCGCGAGAGGTGGTGTGCGTCCTTCGATCTTGGACCCTGCGTTGTATGCCTCCGTAAATATCGAGGGCTCGACCGTCATGATGGAGGCGGCTCGCAAGGCGATTCCTGAGGCGCCGTTTCTCCTCGCATCTTCTTCTTCTGTTTACGGCAACAACGAGAAGGTGCCCTTCGCCGAGACTGATCCGGTCGAGATGCCGATCAGCCCGTACGCGGCGACCAAGCGATCATGCGAACTAGTGGCGGCAACCTATCATCAGCTTTACGACATGCCGATCGCGTGCCTGCGTTTCTTCAACGCGTTTGGTCCCCGCCAGCGTCCGGATCTTGCGTTCTCGAAGTTCCTTCGGATGGTTGCTGCTGGAGAGCAGATCCCGTTTTACGGCGACGGCACGACCTCGCGTGACTACACCTTTATTGATGACATGCTCGAGGGTGTGGTCGCTGCGATGGAGAGGATTCACCAATTCGGCTACCGGATATGGAACCTGGGCTCGGATCGTCCGGTCACGTTATCAACTGTGGTCGAGACCGTTTCTGAGGTGGTCGGCCGCGAAGCAGTGATCGACCGCATGCCCGTTCCCCCAGGAGATGTTCGGCAGACGTACGCAGATCTGACCCGATCACGAGATGAGCTCGGTTACGAACCCAAGATTCCGTTCTCGGACGCGTTGGCTCGCCAATACGCCTCGATTCAGCAGGAAACGGATGTCGCTGCCGGTGTGGGCTGATGGGATCCAGGTGCTATGATCCTGCCCGAGATGAGCGAATCCACTGCATATTTGGGGATGTTCATCCGAGCTTTGTGAACACACACGTTTGCCCCTCGTAATACCGAGAGAACACCCTCAATCGCTATGATTAAACGCATTCTTGTCACCGGTGGTGCTGGCTTTCTTGGTTCGCACATTTGTGAACGCCTTGTTGGCGAAGGCCATGATGTCATCTGCTTGGATAATTTCTTTACTTCCCAAAAATCGAACGTCGCTCATCTGCTCGGCCGAGACAACTTCGAGTTGATCCGTCACGACATCGAGCACCCGATCTGGTTGGAGGTCGACGAGATCTACAACTTCGCTTGTCCTGCCGCACCGGGGCACTATCAGTACAACCCCATCAAGACGATGAAGACCTCCGTGATGGGGATCATTAATGTGATGGGCATGGCTAAGCGATGTGGTGCCAAGGTCATCCACGCGTCGACCTCCGAGATCTACGGCGATCCCGAGATCCATCCGCAGCCCGAGTCCTACAAGGGGTCGGTGAACACGCTGGGTCCTCGCGCTTGCTACGACGAAGGAAAGCGTGCGGCAGAAACGCTCTGCATGGACTACCACCGGTCGCACGGTCTTGATGTCAAGATGGTCCGTATCTTCAACACCTACGGCCCACGCATGCACCCATACGACGGGCGTGTTGTGTCTAACTTCATCCGTCAGGCTCTGCAGGGTGATGACATCACCATCTACGGGGACGGACAGCAAACACGCTCGTTCTGCTACCGAGACGATCTAGTCGAGGGCATCATCCGCCTCATGGCCACCGAGCCGGGCTTCATCGGCCCCGTCAACATCGGCAACCCGGGCGAGTTCACCATCCGCGAGCTCGCGGAGCTGACCATCGAACTCACCGGTTCGGCATCGAAGATGATCACCATGCCCCCCGTCGAGGACGACCCTAAGCAGCGTCAACCCGACATCACGCTCGCGAAGAAGAAGCTCGATTGGGAGCCAAAGATTCCTCTCCGTGAAGGTTTGGCGCGGACCATCGACTGGTTCAAGTCCATCGACATGAGCGAATACCGAGCGCCCACCCCCAACTACAAGCACGCCGGGGAACAAGCCGCGGTGTGATCCGAAGGAAGATTGAGTAACTCCCGCCGAGTAGCCCCCCTTTGCCCTCGGCATGATTCAGGATTAATTGGAGCGAACGCGATGCGCCTGACCATGGTTGGTACCGGATACGTCGGACTCGTCACGGGTGTCTGCCTGAGCAACACCGGCAACGATGTCATCTGCCTCGATCTCGACAAGCGAAAGATCGACATCCTCAACGATGGCGGTTGCCCGATCTACGAGCCCGGTCTGACCGAACTGATGGAAAAGAACGTGAAGGCCGGCCGCCTCGAGTTCACAACAGACGAAGCGAAGGCCTATCGCGATGCCCAGATGGTCTTCATCTGCGTCGGCACGCCGACGGGTGAGGACGGCAAGTCCGATCTGCGCTACGTCCGCGGCGCCGCCGAGAAGATCGGGCAGGTCATCAAAGACCTCGGGCCGAACCAGGAGCCGAAGGTTGTTGTGGTCAAGTCCACCGTTCCCGTCGGAACGACCCACATGGTGCGCGACGTCATCCGCGGCATCGTGGGCAATTCCATCCCCTTCTCTGTCGCAGACAACCCCGAGTTCCTCAAGGAAGGTGCAGCGATCGAGGACTTCAACCGCCCCGACCGCGTGGTCGTTGGTGTCGACGACGAAGAGACCGGCAGCCGCATGCGAGAACTCTACGACCCGTTCGTTCGCAACGGCCATCCCATCTTCGTCATGGATGTTCGCTCCGCAGAGATGGTGAAGTACGCCTCGAACAACTTCCTTGCCACCAAGATCTCTTACATCAACGAGATGGCCACGCTCTGCGAGGCCTACGGTGCCAACATCAACCGTGTCCGCGAGGGCATGTGTTCTGATTCGCGCATCGGCAACAAGTTCCTCTACCCGGGCCTCGGCTATGGCGGCTCGTGCTTCCCCAAGGACACCCTCGCTTGCATGCAGATGGGTGATGAGTCCGGCATCCCGATGCAGCTCTCCACCGCCACACACGAAGTCAACCAGCGCCAACGCCGTCACTTCTTCAAGAAGATCGAAGATCACTTCGCTACCGAGGGCGGCCTCTCCGGCAAGTCCATCGCCTTCTGGGGAATCGCCTTCAAGCCCCGGACCGACGACGTCCGCGAAGCCCCGGCTCTCGATCTCATGCGGTGGTGCAAGCAAGCCGGCGCGAGCGTGAGGGGCTTTGACCCGGTCGCCGCTGAGACCGTCCATCGCGAGAACCCGGGCGAGTTCGAGACTATCGATGACATGTACGACACCCTCGCAGGAGCCGATGCGCTGGTCATCTCGACCGATTGGGACGAGTTCAAGCAGCCCGACTTCGACCGGATCAAGACGACGCTCAAGTCGCCGGTGGTCTTCGACGGCCGAAACCTGTACCAGCGCGCCCCGATGGAGTCGCACGGCTTCGTCTACCACTCAGTGGGACGCCCGCCGGTTCTCCAGGATGCGGCGTTGAGCTAGATCTCGGTGGAGCGGGCGTTCTGCCCGTCTTGCGAAGAGCCGCGACCGCGAAGGAGCGCTCAAACATTCGTGTGCCATCGTCAGCGCACTGCCAGTGCTCGCTCGTGTTCAATCCAACATGCGGCTGATGGGCAAACCATCAGCCGCATGTTGGATTTGTCACATCATGAACCAATGCGGTCTACTCTGTCCGGATGACAGCAGCAGGCACACGTCCATCCATCCTCTACCTCGCCCCCGCGCTCCTCGAACGCCGTCTCTACGATCCCATCCGCGGCGTCCAGATCTTCGATCTCCACAACATCGCCGGTCTTTGCCGATTGGGTCATCGAATTACGTTGCCCGCCGAATCAACGTGGCGTGATCGCCTGACGAAGTGGTTCCACGCCCAGTCAGGGATCGATGATCGTCTCGAATTCATCTGGACGCCGAGCCTACGCAAGCCCATGCAGAACTCGATCGCAGCGTTGGTGTCGCTGTGTCTGAAACGTGCTCGCTTTGATTCCCTTGTCATCGGCAACGTTTCTAAGGGCCTTGCGCCCGCCATTGATCTCATACGTACCCTGAAATTCGCCCCACATGCTGTTGTTATTGCTCACAAAGGCCTGAACGCTGGGGCAGCTCCAGCGCTTCGACGTTTCAAAGCCGACATTGTCGCCGTCAATCAGCGCATCGCTGACGAGTTCGCCGACTGGCCCACCAGCACCGGCGTGCCGAGCACGCCGAGATACGGGGTGCCCCACACCAAGG
>JBCDAP010000161.1:0-5165 GCA_039185335.1 Planctomycetota bacterium
ACTTCATGGAACTGCCTTCTTGCGGTGGAAAACTTCTGGTCGCTTCGCGTTCTTGCCCGCAAGCCACCAGTGCAGCTTTTGCAACGGCTTGAGGCCAAAGTCGAAGCCGACACGGTTCGGCCCGATCCGGTCCTGGATGTAGGACGAGATCTTGCGTTCAAAGTAGATCAGCAATGGAAGCGTGAGCAGAATCGCGTGGATCATGATGACCACGACGAGACCGCCAACGAACTGCTGAGGCGACAGGGGCAGGATCTGGAAGGAAAAGGCGTCCATGGGGGATGAGTGTAACGGGGATGAGGAGGGCGGTCAGGACAACGAGATCGTCACCATCGATCAAGATCTCCAAAAAACAACCCACGCGGGGCGTGGGTTGGGCAGATCGTGTGATCGAGGGCAAGCCGTCAGCGTCGGCGTCGAGTCGCCGCAACCCCGGTGGCTATCAATAGGGTTGCAGACCCGGGAGCGGGGATCGACTCGGTATCAAAGCCAACCTCAGCCACCCCAGTAAAAGAGGCCCCGCCATTCGCGTTGATGATGAATTCGACCGAAACAACACCCGAGGTCTGTGGAAACCCGTAGACCAGAACCTCTTCCGATTCGACCGCGGAGAGGTTATTGAGCTCGAGGAGCACCGCCCCAACTGCGTCGCGAAGAATCAGGTCGAAATCGGTCACAAAGTAGTCATCGTTGGAATTCGCGAGATTGTCGACAGGACGATTGGCACGGTGGTTCCAGAGATAGAACGTACCGACGGTCTGTGGTGTATTGAAGCTAAACGTGGCGCGAGCTGTGCCGGCACCGATAGCCCCCGAGCCGGTGGTCCAGTGGTTGGACCGGTTGTAGATCTCGTGGGTATCGGAAGGCCCAAAGTCCGCGGGCATGCCGGTGCCATCGATGGCGTTCTCGATATGGAACTGGCTGCTGAACTCCGAGACCGCAGTCGCGGAATCCGGACGGATAAACTCGGCGCTCGCAACACCGGAACAAACCAACGCGACGGCGCTGCATGCCATGACATGGATCTGCATCTGACTCTCCTTGCCGAAGGCTCGGCATACGCTCTCTCTGTACAAACGCGCCCGCAGTGCGACGGGCTGCACCTGGATCAGGGTACATCCGAAACCGGAAGAATCAATTCAGAGCGCCAAACTTGTCGTTATATTCGCGTTACGATCGGGTCACGCTAGCGTCTCGATCGGCGGTTCGAGCGGAAGCATCCGAGCGGTCTCGAGGTACTGGCGGAGGTTGCCCTGGAGCTCGGTCAGCGAGTCCCCGCCGAACTTGTCGAGGGCGCATCTTGCAACCTCGAAAGCGACCACGTTCTCCATAACCACCGAGGCGGCTGAAGCGGCGCACACATCCGAGCGTTCGTACTGCGAATGCTCTGCTTCCTTCGTGTTCAGGTTCACCGAGGGAAGCCCGCGAAGCAGCGTGGCGATGGGCTTCATCGTGCCTCGAACAATGACAGGCATGGCGTTGGTCATGCCGCCCTCGAGCCCGCCCGCGTTGTTCGATGGACGCGTGAACCCCAGATTGTTCATCTCGCGATGAGCGGCTTCGTAGGTGATCGGATCGTGGACTTGCGACCCTGTGCGTGAAGCCGTCTCGACGCCGAGCCCAATCTCGACCGCTTTGAACGCTTGGATACCCATCACGGCGTATGCAAGACGAGCGTCCAGCTTGGTTCGCCAATCCATCGATGAGCCGATGCCGATGGGACAACCAAGGACGTGCGCCTCGCACCATCCGCCGACGGTGTCTTGGTCGATCTTGGCTTGGCGAATGTGCGCACGGATCTTCTCGGAAACTTCTTCATCGGGGCAGTACACATCCGATTCATCACGTCGACGACGGAGCTCCTCGATATTTTCGGGAGTCACCGCGCCTTCCCACCGCGCATCGATCGCGCCGCGTAGGAACCCGAAGACTTCGATTCCGAACGCTTCTTTGAGCAAGCACCGCGCTAAGGCCCCTGCCGCGACGCGGGAGGCTGTCTCGCGCGCACTCGCGCGTTCGAGCGTCTCCCGGCAATCGGTCGTCAGCCATTTCACCGAACCCGCCAGGTCGGCGTGCCCAGGCCTCGGTCGATACACCGGCGGTGTGCGTTCCAGATCATCTAGCCGCGAATCCTTATTCGGGATCGTCATGACGATCGGAGCGCCGATGGTCTTCCCGCGCCGGATGCCGGCGGTGAAGGTCACCATGTCGGTCTCGATCTTCTGCCTGCCTCCACGCCCGTAGCCGCCCTGGCGTCGGCGGAGCTCGCTGTTGATGAAATCGGTATCAACAGGAACACCCGCGGGCATGCCCTGAACAAGGATCGTAAGCCCGGGGCCGTGGGACTCGCCGGCGGTGTGGTAATCAAGCGTTGGCATGCTCAGAGAATAGGGCCTCGGACGCGGTCAGTGCTTATTCAAACCACCGAATCGCAGAAATGAGGTTGGCATAGTCATCCGTCCAAGCACGAACAACCGGCAGGCTCTCCGGCTCCCGCCATTCGAAAGTGTCCAAGACACGCTGCATGTGGCTTGCATCACGCGCCAGCATGACCCACGAGGTCGAAGCACGAACCGGAGTCTCTCCTGGTACAGCTTCGGTGTCGTTCTCTTCCGGGGTTAGAAGCAGCGTCGCGTAACGCATCTCGACGCCCGCCGCCCTCGCATTGGCGGCAAAGACCGGTGCCATGTTGACATGACGGTTGGAGATATTCATTAGGATTAAGCCGGTCGGACTGAGTTTCTCAAAGTACAGCTCGATCGCTTCGACGGTCCCCAGGTGGACAGGGATGGCATCGGACGAGAAGGCATCGACAACGACGAGGCCGAAGGATCCGTCCGGGGCATCTTGGATGGTCAGGCGAGCATCGCCGAGGACGGTGGCGATCGTCGCGCCTCGCGTGCGTGCATTCGCGAGAAGCGTGAAGAGCTCGGGATCCTCGGCGATATCGATCACCGCAGGATCGATCTCGTAGTACGTGTATGTTTCTCCGGCGTTCGCGTAACCCGCGATGGATCCGCAACCCAGCCCGGCAATCGCAACGTTCTTTCGCCGCGGATCATCCTCAAGCGCAAGCATGGCACGTCCGAGCGGAGCGTCCTTGTGGAAGTACAAGGTCGGGAGATCGCGCCGATGATCGGTGTACTGTTCGCCGTGGCGTGTGATGCCGTGGACGAGCTTGTGGGTCGGGCGTGATTCAGCCTGGATCACCGAGTGGATCCCGAAGAATGTGCGCTCGCGTGCGAGCACTTCTCCGCCGGTGTTAAGCGACAGCAATCGGCCTGAGACCATGATCACGAACGCCGACAACGCAAAGGCAACAGCGCGCTGGGCGCACAAGGTCATCACAACAAGAGGCGCCAAGATCCCAGCGAAGATGGCAGCTCCCATCGCAACCGGGCCGAGTCCGTCCGCTTCGCTTGTTGAGAAGACAATGTCCGAAACGTTGACGAGCAGCGCAACGGCAGCCACTGCTCCAGCGCTCACCAGGTAGCGTTGCACTCGCCGCGGAGAATCAGGCGGCTGTCGCTCGATCGCGCGAGCGATCAACAGCGCTCCGAGGATCGCGATCGGGTACTCCCATGTGTCGTTAAAGATGATCGGTGCGAGCAGCGCATTGAACGAGCCTCCGAGCACGCCGCCGACCGATACCCAAAGGAAGAACTCGGTGACGCGTATCCCGTCGGGGCGATCGGAGGCGAGCTTGGAGTGACACGCCAGCGTGAGCACAAACACCGCGATCATGTGGAAAACGCCCGCGGCCAGTGACTTTGCAGAAATCGCAAGCATCATCTCTGCCGCGATGACGACCGCGATCGATACGACAGCAATATCCAACATCCGTGGTCGAATCGTCTGCCGCCCCGAGAAGGCGATAATGAAGGTGACGAGATACAGGGCAAGCGGAATCACCCAGAGTAGCGGGACCGCAGCGATGTCGGTCGTGATGTGCTGGGTCACACCAAGCATCAACGAACTCGGGATCGCGGCGAGAAACACCCACCGAAAACGACGAGTATTCGTGATCGGCGCTGCTTCGCCTGCAGAAACTTTGCTCGGCTTCTGCAGTGGCTTTCGAACCGAAGTAAAACACACCAACGCCATCAGCACAACGAACACGACATAGGCGATCGACCAACCGGCAGTTTGTTCAGAAAGCCCCAGCGCCGGCTCAACTACAAGCGGGTAGGCCAATAGCGCTCCGAGTGATCCAGCATTGCTCGCCGCGTACAACCAGTACGGATCTTGCCCGGCCCGATGTCCGCTCTCCGCGGCGTATCGCTGGATGAGCGAGCTGGTCGAGCTCAGCACAAAGAACGGGAAAGCAACCGAAACTCCTAGCGCGGAGAAAACGAAGGCGATCGGAGCAAGCGAGCCCGGATCACGCGGGACGACGAGTGGAAGAAAGAGTAACGCAACCAAGACAACCGCCGCATGCACGATCGGCTGGCGTTTCAGTCCAAGGATGCGGACAGAAAGATGGGCGTACGCGTACCCGCCTAGCAAGGCGGCCTGGAAGAACACCATGCAGGTGTTCCAGACGGCCGGAGAACCGCCGAGAGAAGGAAGCAGCAGACGGGCAACCATCGGCTGAATCAAAAACAACAGAAACGCGCTGAGTGTGATCGTGGCAACCCAGAGGACAAGCATGCGTCGAAGCGTATCAGGGCGCGTTCGGTCTGTGCGGGCTGTAGCAAATCTTCCAGAACAAGACGTCTCTTCTCGGTAGCCAGAGGGCCGAATCGGTTGATCTTCGCCGGTTCAGATCACAATCTTCATGGGTGAGCAATCGGCAGGAATGCCAGGATCATCATCCCGTCGGGGACATCGGGAGTAAGTCGCTCACTGCGGGGCCAGACATCGCTTCTGGCCCCGCCTGCGTTTTTGAACACCGCTTGTGCGCTCGGAACGCCGACTGGTACATTGATCCTATGAACGAGAATGAGAATGTCTGTCTGTGCTTCAAAGTCCCACTCTGCAAGATCCGCTCGTACATGGAGCGCGAGCAGCCCGAGAAGGCTTCGCTGATTTCCGAAGTGCTCGGAGCGGGGACCGGTTGCCACTGGTGTGTGCCGTTCCTTGAGGACCTGCATCAGCAGCATCAGGACGGAAAGACTCCCGACCTCGATGTTTCGCCTGAAGACTACGCCGAGGCACGTAAGACC
>JBCDAP010000162.1:0-5148 GCA_039185335.1 Planctomycetota bacterium
CTCGCCTCACCGCGGTCGTGAAAGCGCCCGATGCGACTCCTTTGCCTGTTTGGTCGACCGACGAGTCGGCTACGCTCGCTCTGCTCCGCCAACTGCTTGTTGACGGGGCGTTTGGCGACGATCTGGAACGCCCTGCGCGTGCTTGGGCTGCGAACGAGTCGCCTGCAGCGGCTTGGATCGTGACGGATTCTTCGGATGCGGGCCCGCGTATTGCCTTTGCCGAGCTGATGGGCATGCCTGTGAGCATCGATGTGAGCCACCGCGGCGATCTCACCACATACGCTGTTCCCTCACATGAAGCTCGTGTTGTTGAGCTCAGTCCGGGCGTGCAGGCGCCGGTTACAGTCTCTCGTGTCGGCTGGTCGCGAGAACTCCGGCCGGCGGATCGGTTGACGATCGCTCCCGCGGGCTTGACTGTTCCGAGACTCTGGCTGCCTTGGTCGCTTCATCACTTTTTAGATGGAGAGAAAGTTGCGGAGCCTCCCGGGTATCGCACAGCGCTGCGTATTTTCCGAGCAGCTGAGGGCACATGGCGGCTTTACATCGAGTGCGAAGTACCAGAGGGCACGGAACGGCGTGATGATGTTGTTCACGTCTATCTTGGTGAGCAGGGCACACGCCAACCAATCAGGGTTGACGCGACCGGTGTCGCGACCGATTGGGTTGATCCGTCGCGTCGCTACCGCTTGCCCGGATTCGAGCGCAGCGAGACGAGGTGGTCGGCGATCATTGATCTCCCGACCGAAGCGGAGTCTGAAGATGGTTCCATCCTCTTCGCGGTCGAGCATCTCCGAGCGAACGATACAGTTGCTTCGTGGCCGAGGCCGATGCTGCCGGGGCAGAACGAGCCTGGGCGTGTTCGATTGGTTCCTGCGCCGTGACTTCGCTGTTTCAGGCGCCTTAGCGTTCCTTTGCGAGAGCTGCTTTGTAGACCGTCTCGAGCGCTTCGACCATCGCTTCAGCGCTGAACTTTGATTGGCACATCTC
This sequence comes from Planctomycetota bacterium, assembly GCA_039185335.1. Lineage (GTDB taxonomy): Bacteria > Planctomycetota > Phycisphaerae > Phycisphaerales > UBA1924 > JBCDAP01. Next base: position 988 of record JBCDAP010000162.1, read on the forward strand.
TCGTCCGTGTGCTGTCATCGCGGCGCGCTCTTTTGGATGATCACGCATCCATCGCAGCGCATCGCCGATGGCCTTGGTGTTGGCAACGGGGACAAGGCGTCCCGTCTTGCCGTCGATGCAGACTTCGCGGGTCCCGTCGGCGTCGGTTGCGACCACGGCTGTTCCGGACAACAACGCCTGCGGCACCGTCCTCGGCAAACCCTCGCGGTAACTCGGATGCACCAGCACGTCCATCGCTCGCATCATCGCTGGCACGCGTTCCCCCGGGACTAGGCCTGTGAACACCACTTGCTTGTCGATCCCCATCGAGCTCACACGCGCCCGCAGGCGTTCGCCCCACCATCCTTCGCCGACCCAGAGCAGCTTGAGTTTGGGGTCGCGCTTCAGATCTTCGCTCAATGCGTCGAGTACATCGTCATGTCCCTTGTGCTCGGCGAGCCGTGCGACCGTTCCGATCACGAAGTCGTCATCGGTGAAGCGGAGCTCAGTGCGTACGCTTGCGCGATCTTCGTTTTCGCGCGCGCGAAGGAATCCGTCGATCTCCATGCCTGAATAAACGACCTCGTATTGCTCGGGCGTGCCGATTCTGCGTTCAAGAAACTGATCGCGCATCGCCTCGCAGACGCACGCGATGATGTGGCATCGCTTCGCGGCGTGCCGTTCGGCGAGCGTGTACACATCATTCTTACGTTTGATCTTCTGCTGGCTGAGGAACGAACCTTCGACAGGCATGAACGGTGGGCCGTGCACGGTGTGGACGATGCCGGGGCGGGCTTTCGATCGCCATGCCGCCAAGCGTCCGATCACGCCGGCTTTGCTCGAGTGCGTGTGCACGATGTCGGGCTGGATAGCATCGATGAGCGATCTGGTCTGGCGCAATGCCTTCCAATCGCGCACCGGGTTCAGCTCGCGCACCATGTCATCGATGACGTGTGTCGTGATGGGTTGCTCTGCTGCTGCGTTGAATGTGTCGACTCGTGGTAAGAACGATCCTTCTGGTCCGTAGATGGGGCCGAAAGCGAGATGCACTTCGTGTCCGAGGCGTGATTGGCCCTCGCAGGAGAGCACCGTGTTCTCTTGCGAGCCGCCGAGGATGAGCCGGGTTGAGATGTGCAGGATTCTCAAATCAGCTTTCCCACTTCTCTCCCACGACAAACTCCGGATACTCGATCCACTCAAGGCGAAGCCCGCTGGGTCCGAGTGTTGGCCCGCCGCGGGCACGGTCCGCCGCGTCACGGATCGTGATCATGTCCTCGGGTTCAAAGCGACCCCGCCCGGCTTCCATCAGTGTGCCCGCGATGATCCGCACCATGTTGTAGAGGAACCCATCGCCCGAGACGGAGATCGTGAGGAGTGAGCCGTCTGGCGACTCCGCAGGTTCAGCGGTGACCGAGCAGTGATGGATCGTCCGGACGGTGGACTCGCGCCCGTGCGCGACGGCGGCGAAGGTCGCGAAGTCATGCGTGCCCACGAGGTGTTGCGCCGCCTCGTTCATGAGAGCACCATCGAGGTGTTCGTACGTCCACCAGACGAACCGTCTTCCCCACAACGGGCGATCGGGACCCGAGTGGATTGTGTACCGATAACCTTTCGACGTGCAGTCCGAGATTGGGTCGAAGTCGTCGTGTGTGCGTTCGATTTGCGTGATCAGAACGTCCTCGGGCAGCTTCGAATTGATCGCTCGGCGGATCTTCTCGTCGGGCGGCCGCGGCGTCTCTTCTTCGACCGCAAAGGTGCCGCACTGCGCCTTCGCGTGCACGCCGGCATCTGTTCGGCTTGCTCCTTGCACGATCGCTGGGGCGCGAACAACTTCGTTGACAGCCCGTTGCACCACCCCTTGCACCGTTCTCAGCTCGACTCTTCCGTCCGCCATTTCGCCGATTGTTGGCAGTTCTCGCGGCACGCCGCGCTCAGGCGTCGTGAACTGGCGCTGCCATCCGTGGAACTTTGTTCCGTCATACGAGATGGTCATCCGGTATCGAGGCACAGTATCGGGAGGGTAACTGATGTGGACCAGGGTGATCCCGGCGGCATTCTTCGGGATCGATCTCGAATCAAGAAATGAGAAAGGTGTCGGAACCGGTGGCAGAGCGTGCCCGAATAGAGGCAACGAGAAGCAGAGAGGATTCCGTCATCCCGGCCTGATATGCAGTGTGCCAAGTGGATTCGCACTGCTCTCGGGTCCGGATGGCGGAGGACACGAGAGCACACCGGCCATGCCCTGGCCGAGGCGTCCCTGGGTCCTCGGGGTCTCGCCTGCCGGTCGATGCTCCTCATCGCGAAGAGTGGCTGACTCGATACGAGAGTTAGCGCGCGGGGTCGGGAGGGATGGTGAACCAGTCCCAATCGATGTGCTCTTGGTCTTGGGCGTGCATCATCCTTGCGATCATGGCGATCTGTCCGACGTGGTAGCCGTAGTGATCGATCTGCCGAACGATGGCGGCGGTGACTGTGTGCGGAGCTCCGCGGATCAAGATTGTGCGATCGAGGTCGGCAACGTCGCAACCCTGGATCGCTGAATGGGTGGTCCTCCAGCCGACATCCCAGCGTTCCATCAGCTGTTCGCGCGATTGGGCGGTTGGTGGCGGATCTTCGAACTCGGTTTCTCGATCACGGTTGGGCTTCTCGGCATCGATCTCGTGATTCAGCATGGCCTCAAACTCCGACCACCGGCTGAGCATGTTGCCGGCTAGATGTTGCACGATCACCGCGCAAGAATTGATGTGAGGCATCGGCCTAGCAAAAAAGGCGGTATCGCTCAGTTGGTTCAGGCAGTGCTCCGCGAACATTCTTTGTCGGAAGAACGCTGCGACTGCGACCGATCGAAAGTCATCAAGGCCTGAAAGCACGTGGCCTCGTTCATCATTCATGATCGTGTTCCTCATTCCTGGTTTCTTCCCTTATAAAGACGCCCTCCGAAAGCGATCCGTCCTGATGCTCCCGGCAAGAACAGCACGTGGACGAGATCGGGATCGCGTTCGATACCGCGCGAGATCACCGCACCGATTTCTTTCGCCATGCGTGCGAGTTCGTCTTCCCCCGGCAGCGCGGACTGGAGGACCTCAACAAACACGGGCGACGGTGTTTCCGATTCTGTCCTGGTGCTCTCCGCATAATGGGCATGCGGCAGGCTCTGGATGCGGACCCAGACCCGGCCGGGTTCGGTGCTGAACACCTCGCCGAGTTCGTCCGCGAGACGTTGCACCGTTTGGCGATCGATCGCTTTCGGGTCTTTCTGGACAATTTGGATCGTGACGATCGGCAACCCGGAGTCTCTACGCTTTGGGTTTCAATGGCCGAACAGGTTTCGCTCGCCGTACATGCCGGCAGCCTCGAAGTGCTCGAGGGCCTCTTCAACGGATTTGAAGACCTTTGTTGCTGTCTCGGTGATGAACGGGCTCGGATCTTTCTGGGGCTTCCAGACTACAAAAACATCCTTCGCGTGCTCGAAGGCGTGCTGCAGTTCTCGTTCGACGCCCGAGGAAAGGCCTGGGATGCCCTTGGCTGGCTTCCCGTCGATAGGAGCGCCGGGGAGCTCGGGAACGAGCGACACGATCATGTGCGATTGATCGATCAGCTTGAAGTCGCGTGTGTAGATCTGGCCGTCGATATCGCCCGCGATGTCGAGGACCTGGCGGACGTTGACCTTGATCGGGTCATCTGTTTTGGAACCACCAAATGAGTGGGGCTCGAAGGTGATGTTGTCCTTGCCTTCTCGCGCCGCCTCGATGGCGGTATCGAGCAGCAGTTTTTCGTCAACATCGCCCGGATCGAACGTGATGAAGTGCTCGGCCAGCGCGGCGCGGAACTGGTCGATCTCCGCCAGCACGTCTGGCATGTCCACCACATGGCTCATCGGGAAGCTCGGATAAACACGCTTCATCTGCTCGCGGCAGATCAGGCGGAACATGGTCCGCGTGGTCATCTCGTGACGCCCGCGGCTCACGATGTAGAAAGGTTTCTTGAACGCCTGCGCCAGCATCTCGGTCGCGAGGATCTCTTCCTCTCGCCAGACCATGCAGTCTTTGAGTGTTGCGTCAGAGTCGTGGTCTTCGTGGAGACGGTGGTGAACCACCTCGATGTTGTCGACAACGCAAACGAAGATGTCGGGGTTGAACTTCTCGAGTTGGTCGAAGTCGACGGCCGGGAAGAGGCCATGAC
>JBCDAP010000163.1:0-5117 GCA_039185335.1 Planctomycetota bacterium
CAATCATATTAGATTTGGTGCATTGATCATCTACTTCTTCCACATGCACGCGCACGAATATTTTTTATTCATGTCTGAAAGCCAGAAAGAGCTTGTCACCTCAAGCTGTGACCCCCTGCTCAACTCCCCTAGATTTAGTGTCTCCATTACATCCTTAACACGTATTTCTTTGAGCAAAGTCTTCTGCGTCAATAGTCCTTATAAAATAAGTAAAAATTGAATAACGGTCTTTCTGATTCGCAGGGCGTAGAGCTGGATAGAAAGGCATCGTGTCGATGAATCCGCAATTACATCCAGAACACACTGTGGACCACCTAGTCTGCGCCAATAGCGATCCATGTGCGTGAATGCCGATCTTCGAACCAGATCCCGATTGCGATCTGCTCTTCGGTCGGCACGCGTTTCAAGTCTCTCGGCGAGCTGCTCTCCCTCGCCACCGGTTGATCGTCTTTGTGGCTTGGCTTTGTGTATCAGCCCAGGTTGGCTTATTCCACGGTCACCGATTTCGCGAGGTTCCTCGGCTTGTCGACGTCGTGACCTCTTGCGACGGCTGCCTCGTAAGCCATCAACTGAAGGGGAATCACCGTCAGCAACGGGCTCAGCGGTTCGGGGCAGTCGGGGATGTGGATGACATCTTGGGCCAGCTCGGTGATCTGGGTGTCGCCTTCGGTAGCGACAGCGATGACGTGGCCACCTCGGCTTCTGACTTCCTCGATATTGCTCAGGACCTTGTCGTACTGGAAGCCCTTGTTGGCGAGGAAAACCACAGGCATACCTTCATCGATAAGAGCAATCGGGCCGTGCTTCATCTCCGCGGCGGGCATGCCCTCCGCATGGATGTACGAGATCTCCTTCAGCTTAAGAGCACCCTCCATCGCAACGGGATAGTTCACACCTCGTCCCAGAAAGAGCCAATTCTCGCGGTGGACGTACTTGTGCGTGATCGCGCGGATGTCGCTCGCGAGCTCGAGGACCTGCTCGATTTTGCCCGGGATGGTGTCGAGCTCTTTGAGGAGGTGTGCGGACTCCTCGGGGCTCATGAACTTACGCCGGGCCATGAAGAGAGCAAGCATCGTGAGGACCATAACCTGGCCTGTGAATGCTTTGGTGGAGGCGACGCCGATCTCTGGGCCGACACGGAGGTAGACGCCGGCGTCGGTTTCGCGGGCCATCGTCGAACCAACAACATTGACGGCCCCGAGGGTCAGGGCACCACGATCACGTGCTTCATAGAGAGCCGCCAGCGTGTCGGCGGTCTCGCCCGACTGGCTCACCGCAACAACCGCTGTGTTGTCCTCGATGATGGGATTGCGGTAGCGGAACTCCGAGGCGTACTGGTATTCGCTCGGGCACTTCGCGAGTGATTCGAGGAGGTACTGACCGATCATTGCGGCGTGGAGAGCGGTGCCCTGGCCGATCATGACAAAGCGGCGTGCCTTGACGAGTTCCTTGGCATGCTGGAGGAGGCCACCCAGCACGACCTTGCCCTCCTTGTGATCGATGCGACCCGACAGCGTGTTGCGCAGCGAGGCCGGCTGTTCGAAGATCTCTTTGAGCATGTAGTGCTCGAACGCGCCGAGCTCGATCTCTTCGAGTTCGAGTTCGAGCTGCATCTCTCTCGGAGAGAGTTCTTGGTCTTCGAGGTTGGTGGTGCGGAAGCCATCGCGGGTGATTTTGACGACGTTGTAGTCATCGAGGGTGATGGCTTGAGTGGTGTGGGCGATAATGGCGGAGGCGTCAGAGGCAACGACATACTCGCCGTTGCCCACCCCGACGATGAGTGGTGAGCCCTTTCGCGCACACACCATGGTGTCGGGCTCGCGCGAAGAGATCGCGGCGATGGCGTAGGCGCCGGTGACTTCTTTGAGTGCGGCTTGGACCGCTTTCTCGAGGTCCCCCTCGTCGAGCTCTGCGATGAGCATGGCGAGGACTTCGGTGTCGGTCTCGCTCTTGAAGGTGCGGCCTTTCCCCTCGAGCAACTTTCGGAGCGAGGCGTAGTTCTCGATGATGCCGTTGTGGACGAGGGCGATCGTGGCGTTGTCGTCGGTGTGCGGGTGGGCGTTGGCTTCGGTCACCCCGCCGTGGGTGGCCCATCGGGTATGGGCGATGCCCAGGGTGCCCTCGAAAGAAGTGGAGGAATGCTCGATGCGCTCTTCGAGGTTGGCAACTCGGCCAACAGCTCGGCAGACGTTGAGTTCACCGTTCAAAACTGCGACGCCCGCGGAGTCGTAGCCGCGATATTCGAGACGCTTGAGACCCTCGAGGAGGACGGGTCGGGCTTTCCGGGTGCCGATGTAGGCGACGATTCCGCACATGCTTGGGTGTCCTTCGGAGCGTTGATTCGGCAGCGGCCTTGCTGCTTCTTAATGAGCATACGGAGCAGACAGAACCTGTGTTCGTGGGGAGGAGGCCTTTGTGAATGTGGATCGGGCGTTTAATGAGGTGACGTGATCGAATCGCGATGTCCGGGATCAGTTGGGGTATGATGTAACTAGGCCACTCGGGTGACAATCTTCGGAACAAGTCCGAGGCAAGGAGGATGGGTGTATGGGCGATCTGTGGTCGGAGCAGCGGATTGAGCGTGAGCGGGCGCTGGAGCCGTTGGCGGCACGGATGCGACCTCGCACGCTGGACAAGGTCGCCGGCCAACGGCACATCCTGGGCGAGACGGAGGGCGGCGGGAAGCCGCTGCTGAGGCGAATGATCGAAGCAGGGACGCTCCGGTCGGTGATCTTCCATGGACCTCCAGGAACCGGGAAAACGACGCTCGCACGGGTGATCGCACAGACGACCAAGCGTCACTTCGTGGCGGAGAACGCGGCGCAGGTGGGAGTGAAGCGGATCCGGGAGATCGTCGAAGACGCGGCTCGACGGATCCACGCGGGATCATCGCGAACCATCCTATTCCTGGACGAGATCCACCGATTCACGAAGTCGCAGCAGGACGTGCTCCTTGAGGATGTGGAGCGAGGGATCATCACGCTGATCGGAGCAACAACAGAGAACCCGCTGTTCACGGTGAACTCGGCGCTGGTCTCGCGATCGACACTTTTTAAACTCGAAACGCTCTCGGAAGAGGATGTGGAGATCGTGCTGCGCCGCGCGATCACGGACAAGCAGCGTGGGCTCGGGAAGATGAATGTCCGTGTGAGTGACGAGGCGATCGCGCACTGGGCGACCGTCTCGGACGGTGATGCACGGCGTGCACTCAACGCGCTCGAAGTGGCGGTGCTGTCACAAGTCCGTACAGACGGCAGCGATGGTGTCTCACCAGCACAAAGCGAACCCATCAAGATCGATCTCGCGGTTGCACAAGAATCGGCGCAGCAAAAGGCGATCCGGTACGACCGGTCGGGCGATCAGCACTACGACCACGCGAGCGCGATTATCAAATCGATCCGCGGCTCGGATCCGGACGCGGCTGTGTACTGGCTCGCGTGCATGCTTGAGGCGGGTGAGGACCCGCGGTTCATAGCGCGTCGCCTTGCGATCCTGGCGAGCGAGGACATCGGGAACGCGGACCCGCGGGCGATCATGGTGGCCGAGGCAGCGTGGAGCTTGACGGAACGGATCGGGATGCCCGAGTGCCGGATCACGCTGTCGCAGTGCGTGTGCTACCTGGCTCTGGCACCGAAATCGAACGCGAGCTACATGGCGATCGTCGAAGCGATGACCGACGTGCAGGAAGGGCGGACCGTCGCGATCCCGATGGAGATCCGCGATAAGACCAAACCGGCCAGTGTGGGTTCGCGTATCGAAGGCAAGGGATACCAGTACTCGCACGTCTCCGATGTGCGCACGTCGATCGGGGGCGTGACAGAGCAGGATTATCTTGGGGTACAGAAGAGATACTACCGCCCAAGCCAGATCGGTTCGGAGAAGATTCTGAAGGAACGGCTAGAGGAGGTGCGGAAGGCTCGAGGGAAGATGGATTAGTGAGGACATCACCCTCAGTGCACTGCGCGAACTGAACTATGGATACCGCCGCACGAGTAAAACGCAAGGGGACGGTGTTAATTGTGGTCGGCGTTGCTCTTAGCGTTCTCGGAATTCTTCTGAATGGGCTCATACTCTGGATCATTGGTTTGTGGACGTCGGGTTTCTTAAGCGGGCTCGGGATGGCGGTGTTTGCTGCTGTGATCGCTGGGCCCATCACCCTTCTCGGCAGTCTTGCGACGATGTCCTCGCACGCTGTTCAGAAGGCAAAGCTGCCGAGCAGATCAGTCCCATATCAATCCCGCAGGGGTGCGTCCACCGGATACCTCGTGTGCGGGGTGCTCGATACCCCGTTTCTATTTATTGGATTCTTTGTGTTCTTTTTGAACGGTCTGCTGCATGGGCTTGAGGAATTCGCCTCGGGGCTGAGCTGGCTTTTGGCAGCGTGCTCGTGGCTGTGCATCCAGGCCGGCGTGATCGAGCTGACCACCGCGAGCATGTTTCGGCTCGGCGACGCAGGACACTGTTCACGATGCGGATACAGCCTCGCGGGTCTCGCATCCGATGCGGTGTGTCCCGAATGCGGGAGATCGAGGGTCGCGATCACGGAATAGGTACTTTCGAGAACACACAATAACCGGGCGTGGTGGCGGGGAATGGCGCACTACTGTGAGAGGTAAGCGTTCTCACGATGAAGGACACCGTGTGATCAAGCGTGTGCTCGGGAACGAGATCTGGATGCGTCGTGTTTGCGCGCGGGTTGCGGGCTGGAGCTTGCTGCCGGTGGGGATTGCGTCGTTGTTCGTGGTGGTGGTCACGGGACCGTTCATCCTGGTGAAGCTGTTTTTGCTGGCGGTTGTAGGGGTGCTTCCGAGCCTGCCGGTGCTGTGCCTGCACGGGATAGTGCTTTCGGTAACCGCGCGCTGGTTATGCGTTCGTGCGCATGCGGTGATGGCATTCTGGTTGTCATCGGTATTCTTCGCCGCGCTGCAGGGAACAGGAATTCTATTGGTGTCGTACTGGCTGCTGGAAGAGTTTTCGGTTCGGTTTGATCGATTCTCGGTCGGGACGCTGGGCGGGGCGGCGATGATCGGGAGCATGCCGATGCTGGTAGCGGTGTCGGGAATCTTTGGGCTGACCTCGACGGTCGGACGGGCCCGCGGGGCGTTCTCTGATTCAAC
>JBCDAP010000164.1:0-5111 GCA_039185335.1 Planctomycetota bacterium
CCGGCATACATGGGAATTGGCCCTGTCCCCGCCATCCAGAAGGTCCTCGAAAGAGCCAAGCTCTCCTTGAGAGATATCGATCTCATCGAACTGAACGAAGCGTTCGCAGCACAATCGCTCGCGTGTGCCCAAGAACTCGGCATTGATGACGCGAAGCTCAATGTCAACGGCGGCGCGATCGCGATCGGCCATCCCCTGGGCTGTAGCGGTGCAAGAATTGCGACCACGCTTCTTCATGAGATGTCGCGAACCAACGCCGAGCGAGGTATCGCTTCTCTCTGCGTCGGCGTAGGCCAGGGACTCGCAACCATCTTTGAGCGAGCATGATCCAGTGAATCCAACTTGCGCTAGTTCGTCTCAGCGATCTTTCGAAATCCAGTGGCAAAGGCCGTAACAAGAGCGTCAATCTCCACTTCGGTCATCGGAGTTGAGAGCGTTCCAGAACAGGTATTGATCATCAAAAATCCTTCTTCGAAGAGATGATCGAGCAATACCTGCAAACGACGCTTCTCTTCCGGATCCAAGAAAGCCTCACGATAGTTCCGCGGAGCGCTCTCCTTCATATGAACACGAAACATCGACCCACTACCTGTAACGCACGCACGGACTCCCGAGGCACCGATCGCATCACTGATGCCCTTCATCGCTCGGTCATTCAGTGTGTTCAAACGTGTAACCGCTTGTTCATCAAAATTCTCCATGGCAATAAGCCCAGCCGTCATGGTCATCGGGTTGGCTGAGAATGTGCCCGAATGCGGAAAAAGCAAACGCTCCGCACGAGGATTCATTGTATTCATGACCGCAGAACGACCAACCACCGCGCCGACAGGGAAACCACCACCGATCATTTTCCCGAGTGCTGTCAAGTCAGGAGTGATGTCATAGCGCGACTGAAGACCCCCTACTTCCGTACGAAAAGTAATAACTTCATCAAGAACAAGCAGCGCACCGTGAGTCGATGTCCAGTTCCGAATCGTGCTCACGAAGCCAGCATCGGCGGGTTTGAGACCCACACGGTGAGGCATCAGATCCATTAGCACGCACGCGATTTCATCCTTGTGCCTGTCGAGTATCGAAGTGGCTCGATCTGGATCGTTAAACGGAATTATGACAACATCAGCAAGCGCAGCCCCTGGCGTCCCATGCGCAAGCGGAACACTCTGAGGAGAATCAGCATCGCCCCATGTGCTCGGCTCCGGAGCCTGGCTGACCTCGGCGTAGTCATACCCTCCGTGGTATGCCCCCTCCACTTTCGCAATCTTCGGGCGACCGGTGTAAGCGCGAGAAGCCTTCAGCGCGACCATAATCGCTTCTGTTCCGGAATTCGTAAATCGAATTTTTTCGAAATCCGGGTTTCGGCCGCACAGATGCTCGGCGTAACGGACTTCGCTTTCCGTCGCCATCATAAAAGCCGTACCACGAGAGAGCTGATCCGTCACTGCTTCAACAATCTCAGGATAAGCATGGCCATGAATCAGCGAAGCCATGTTGTTGGCAAAATCAATCCGCTCGACATCATCAAGATCAATCAGACGACACCCTGCTCCATGATCCGCATAGACCGGATGTGGGGTACGCAGCACAGTGTTACGGCTTACACCGCCAGGAAGAACACGAATTGCTCTGTCATAGAGCGCAGCACTTCGTGAAGCATCAGTACGAACACCCAAGTCTACCTCCTTGCCGGAAATCCGAAATAGGTCGTAGTGGCGCATCTGTGCGGTCTTTGACCATGTCGAAGTTGATGCCCGGACTCAGTTCGATCAGCTGAAAACCTGACGGCGTGATCTCGATCACAGCAAGATCCGTATAGATGCGGCTGACAACACCACAACCCGTCAACGGATACGTGCACGATTCAACCAGCTTCGGCCGACCTTCCTTCGTGCAGTGTTGCGTAATTACATAAACAGACTTCACACCAGCCACCAAGTCCATGGCACCACCAACCGCTGGTATCGCGCCGGGCTCGCCAGTCGACCAATTCGCAAGATCGCCATCCACCGAGACCTGCAAGGCACCAAGCACACACAGGTCGATGTGCCCCCCTCGGATCATGGCGAAACTGTCAGCATGATGAAAATAGGCCGCCCCCGGATTCGCCGTGACCTGCCGCTTGCCAGCATTGATGAGCTCCGGATCACTCTTTCCAGGCTCCGGAGAAGGCCCCATCCCGAGCAACCCATTCTCTGTGTGATAGACAAACTCGCGACCTTCGGGAACAAATCTCGCGACAAGCTCAGGGATTCCGATCCCGAGATTGACGTACGAGCCATCCGGAATGTCCTGCGCGAGACGCTTGGCCATCTCTTCGCGTGTGCGCCCAACGATCGGTGCCTTCTGCATCATGGATACGTCACCCCCGCGGCAACGAGCTCAGATTCATGCGAAGGTTTCGCGATTTCAACGACACGATCAACAAAGATGCCAGGAGTAACAATCGCTTCAGGATCCAACTCCCCAGGCGAAACAACCTCTGACGTCTGGACAATAGTGACCCCCCCTGCCATCGCCATCGGTGGGCCGAAGTTTCGTGCTGTCTTGCCGTACAGCACATTGCCGTGTCTATCTGCAATACGCCCTTTGATCAGCGAAAAATCCGCAATTAATCCATGCTCGAGTACATAGTCACGTCCTCCGAATCGCCTGCACTCTTTGCCTTCCGCGAGCGGCGTACCGAAGGCGGTCGGAGTATAGAACGCGGGAATCCCTGCACCTCCGGAGCGAATTCGTTCCGCCAGTGTTCCTTGTGGAACCAACTCGAGAGTGGTCGTGCCACTCCGATAGAGTTCAGGAAACACCGTCGAATTTGCAGAACGCGGATAAGAACAAATCATCTTGGAAACTCGGCCCGCTTTGAGCAAAGCCGCCAAGCCAACCTCACCGCTCCCGGTATTATTGCTCACAATCGTAAGGCCCGATGCCCCTTGGTCGATCAACGCATGGATCAGCTCTACCGGGCTGCCCGCTTCACCGAAGCCACCGACCATCACGGTGGCTCCATCAAAAACATCAGCAACCGCCTCAGCGGCGCTCGCAACTTGCTTGTTGATCATTTTGTCGCTCTCGCGGGCGCCTGACCCGGAGCGGTCACGCGTGCATAATCAAAGAGCCCGGCTTCATCGAAGAGAACCCGATCCTCATATCCGTCAAACCAAACCGCATCGGGATTGCGCCCGACAATACAAACCTTCCCACGATCTGGAGCGCTCCCTGCGTTGCGCAAGATTTTGAAAATCACCACTCCGTTTTCACTTCCAGCCAATCCTGGGATCGGCTCACTCGTTACCGCGTTCACCTCCGTCTTGCCTTTGTAATGAGTAATCGAAAGCCTGGCGTGATTCTCGATTCCCGACAAGCCCTTCTGCGACTCATTCAGGATGTTCCACGCCGACTCGATGGGGATGTTGAACGCTTTGTAAGCGACGATATCACGACCGCAGAAGAAGTAATGGTTTTCGCCTCCCGCACGCTTAAACTCACGCTGCAGAATACGAAGATCGCCCGAATCGTCGTTAATACCCTTAATGATTGGGGCCTGGTTCTCTACAGTAAGCCATCCACGAGATACCAACCCTCGCATCGCCTGGCCTGTGGCGGGCACCCACTGCAAGATACCCTGGCCATCCCGGACATAATTTCCGTCTTCATCTTTGGCGAGAATCTCGTCGGGGTGTTCGAAGTGCAGCATCATGTGGAGGCCCACTTCCGGATATGTTTCATGAAAACGATCTAGCATCGACAAGAAGGCGTCATCAAATCGCTGAGGAAAAAACGCCATCTCCTTCGAACCGATACGGATGGATTCAACTCCTGACTCAGCCAAAGCGGCTAGCCACGCGGCAATTTTCGAATTATTCAGCACCATCGGATCGCCACCCGAGAGCAAGATCTCGCGCAGTTTCTCCCGCCCGCTCTCCGGGTGCACGCCGCCGTTCGCAGCAACAAGCTCGTTGTGCGCACGAATGTACGAAGTGATCTCTGGGATCTTCGCGAGACCCTTTTTTGCAACCGTGCCGTCCTGCCGTGCGATCTCTTTGCGTGCGATCAGCTCTTCGCGATAACAAAATCGACAGTGTGCCGAGCAGGTGGACACCACGTACATAAGCCCCATCTCGTACTTGTGCAGCAACCCCTCAACCGGGCTGTAATCCATCTGGTGTCCCGGATCTTCCGATCCTGCAAGATCGTTTGTCTCATCCGGGCTTGCTTTGACGATCCGCTGGATCGAAGGGCTACTCTTCGCCAACTCGAAGTAGTGGCGTGTGATCTTCACCGGCATGCGCTGCTCGACATCACGCTCTCCTCCCTTGAGCACACGCAACTGAACGATTTCGTCCGAGTTGTAAAAGCCCAGCATGTCCTCCGGGGCTTTCTCATCAAAGAACGGCGTAAGCCCATTGATGATCTCTCGCTTGTACCCAGGGTCCTCGACTCCTGCGAGAAACGTCTGTTCGCGTTCGGTGGGAATGTACTTCTGCGACTGAATCATGAACTGATCTCCGCAAAAAATTCGGCTTGCGACCTGGAGCACTATTGTAACTAAATGTACACTTTGAATAAGATTTTGCAACAATATGACCAACGGAGTGCCCGTGCTGCCCATCCAGGACCTGATCGCATCCGTTAGCGAACGGCTGACACCCACCGAACGCCGCATCACCGAGGCCGTTCTCGAAGACCCCACCCTCCTCGCGTTTGGCACCGTCTCAGACCTTGCCTACCGCGTTGGAACCAGCCGCCCATCCATTGTCCGCTTCGCGACCAAACTCGGATTCGAGGGCTACACAGATCTCCAAGCGTGGATCAGGGATGGGGTCTCTCAAAGACTTTCTAGTCCGAGCGAGCGCATCCGTCACCAGAACGAGCCGGATATTCCGATGCGAAAGTCGATCGAAGAGGCCATGCATGCCACCCTTGCGGCGTTCGACGAACAGCGACTGACCGCACTCGCAGCACCCATCGCGAATGCTCGCAACGTGTGGATCCTTTCCGGTGAGACATCCATGGCGGGAGCGCATGTCTTGCACAGCGGCTTGGCGATGATCCGCCCAGACGTGCATCTCGTTGATGAGCACTCTTCCGGTCGTCAGTTGAGCAGCGCTTCACAG
>JBCDAP010000165.1:0-5101 GCA_039185335.1 Planctomycetota bacterium
CGGCTCTCCAGTGGCCGTCGGGATTCTGTTTGTCAAAGAGGGCTTCGAGCGAGGCGATCAATGCGGTTTCGGCCCGTTGCAAGGTGGGGGTGTCGGCGGCAACTTCGATACTGGTGATGGTCTGGGTGGCGGTCGTGGTGGACATGGAGATCGTCTCTCTGATGAATCGATACGGAGTGAAGAGGGTAGCCCTGTGTTGGTGAACAAGGCGAGGTGGGTGGGGAGTTGGGGAGAATTAGCCTATGGTTGGGTGTTGTGACCGTCCCTGCCCAAGAATCTGAGACTCCGATTGTTCCGGTCGGTGCCGCGGCGATTTCCGCGAACGTGGACGCTCACCTTGCGGCGGAATCGGTGGCGGAGGGGATTCTGGACCAGTTGGAGGCCGGCGTTCGTCCAGACCTGTTGGTGGCCTTCGTGAGCGGCGAGCACGCGACACAGGCGGCTGTGGTGTCGCAGGTGCTTCGCAGGCATCTTGAGCCGAGACATCTCTTCGGAGCGACAGCGGTGAGCGTGCTTGCGGGCGGTGAGGACATCGAGAACTCGGCGGGCGTGAGCGCCCTGGCCCTGAAACTGCCCGGGGCTCGGTTCACGCCTTTTCGGTACCGCGATCTTCCGCAGGGCGATTCGGAGGATCCGAAGGTGATTCAGCGTGCAGCGACACAGCTGGAGCTTGGTGAGGATCTGAGAGGGGTGCTCTTTGTGGGTGACCCGTTCTCAGTGCCGGCGAACAGAACCGTTGATGTGTTTTCGCAGCTGGGCGGATACGAGCGGCCTCGTGTCCCGGTCATCGGAGGGATGGCCTCGGCAGGGCGTGGAGCGGGGCAGAACCTGTTGATGCTGGACGATGATCTGCTGAACGCGGGCGGGATCGGTATGGCGATCTCGGGCGAGGTGACGGTCGACACGCTGGTGAGCCAGGGGTGCCGACCGATCGGACGGCCCATGGTGATCACGCAGTGTTCGAAGAACATCGTTCGCCAGCTCGGCGGCCGCCCCGCGCTCGAGCTTCTGCAAGAAACCATCGATGAACTGGGTGCGGAGGATCGAGCCCTGCTCGAGAAGGGGCTGTTTGTTGGCGTAGTGATCGATGAATACAAAGAACGCTTTGGGCGTGGCGATTTCCTGATCCGATCGGTGTTGGGCATCGAGAAGGATTCGAGGGCGCTCGCGTTCGGCGACCTGGTCCGCGCGGGACAGACGGTGCAGTTTCATGTGCGCGATGCGACGACCGCGAGCGAGGATCTCGAACTGCTGCTTGATAGTCAGAGGATCCGCGATGAAGCGATCGGGACACTGCTGTTTTCTTGCAATGGTCGCGGGTCGGCGTTCTTCGGGGAGGCAAACCACGACGCTCGGGTGACGAATTCTGCCCTTGGAGGCCAGCCTCTCGCGGGGTTCCACGCGGCGGGCGAGATCGGGCCGATCGGTGATCGCTCGTTCGTCCATGGGCACTCGGCATCGATGGCGATCTTCCGCAAGTGGCGGTTCCGGGTGTAAAGAGAACGTTGGCACAGACCCCGGCGGGTCAGCGGGAATGGAGAAAAAGAGATGGCACAACGCCGACACCATTATGAAGCCGCCTTTGAGGAATACCTCCGTGCGAACCAGCTGCCGTATCTGGCTGTGAATGAGGCGAAGCGAGCGCTGTTGCCGGAAGGAGCTCGATCAAAGCTGCAAACCGTAGATGGAGGAGACGAGGTCGGGATCAAGAACTTCGATTTTTTGGTTACTGATCAAGACCGCCATCTCATCATTGATGTGAAAGGGCGGAAGATTCCCCGCCGCAAGAAAGCGACAGCGAGAGGAGGGCGTCTGGAGTCATGGGTGACGCGGGACGATCTGGCGTCGCTCGCGGTTTGGGAAGAACTCCTTGGTGAGGGATACGCGGCGTGGTTTGTCTTCATGTACCTGTGCGAGGACCAGCCCGCTGACGGACTCTTCCAGGAAGTCTTCTCGCATAGCGGGTCTTGGTACGCGCTCAGAAGTATCGATGCCCGGACTTATTCCAAACACATGACGGTTCGCAGCACGCGCTGGCGGACTGTTCACCTCTCGACCGAGGCCTACGAGCGATTGTCGGTGCCCTTCTTTCGGCCTGCGGCCGCGAGCTGATTCTCGTGGCGGCGGCGGGGTCGGCAGGCTACATTGCAAGCATGATGAAGCCCGGTCACAAGTCAGTAGCACTCCTCGCGGCGGCCATGTTTGTGTCCACGGTCTCGACCGTTGACGGGCAGCGACGCCAACAGAACGAGGATGACGACCAACCCATCAGGCCGCCGGCTGTGGAGACACCCGCCAAGGCACAGACGTTTTTGACGATCGGTGTCATCGTCCTCGCGGGCATTGTTGTCCTTGTTCCCGCGGCTTATCCATCCAAACGCGGACATCAGGACTAAACACCACAAGGAGAATGCACGGATATGCGACGGATGCATCGGAAGATCGTGCCCCTGATCGGGCTGAACGCGGTGTTGCTCGGTGTTCTCGGTTTCACGCATTTCGCGAGCGAGTCGCACGCGCAGCGCGGGAACGCCAGCAGCGAGTACATCACCATTCCGGTACGGGTTCGCGGCACCGGTGATCGGGAAGTCATTGCGATTCTCGATACGGTCAAGAAAGAGCTCGCGGCGTACATCTACCAGCGCGAGCTGACCCCGATCGGGACGCGTTCGCTGACCGCCGATATGGAAGAGCAAGAGCGGAGGACCCGTCGATGAACGAGCACGCACAAGAAAAACGTCCGGCTTTCTTGAGTGGCGTTGCCGCTCTTTGGGCGAGCGCATTTGTGCTGATGGCCCTGATTGTGGTTTCGGCCTCTGGGTTTTTCGAATCGACAGCGCACGCCGACGAGATGAAATCGGGCGGCATGTCCGCGATGTCGGTGGCTTCCGCAGCAGACCAGGAGCAGTTGTTGGTTGTGGATGAGCGCCTCGGGCATATGTTCATCTACGAGTTCAATGTCTCGAGGAAACAGATCGTGCTGGTGGCGCACCATCCGATCGAAGAGCTCTTCCCGCAGGACTCACCAACCCGGTGAGCGGAAATCACCCACCGGCAGAGACGGAGCCTGGGAGCAATGCTTCGCCGCGCGATGTCATCATCTCGCTGCTTATCGCGTTGGTGGTCGCCATGCTCGCGAAGACCTACATCATCGAGGCGTTTGTGATCCCGACGGGCTCGATGGCGCCGGGACTGCTCGGCAATCACATCCGTTTCCAGAGTGAAGAGACAGGGTATTCATGGGCGGTTGCGCCGTGGCATTACTCGGGACGTGGTGGTACTGGTGATCCGCTCACGGTTCAGGGAAGGATTATCGATCCCACAACGGGCGAAGTGATCCAGCGGGATGCCAATCCGTGGGTGCACGATCCGATGACGAGTTCGGGACGTGAGTCGGATCTGGGGTATCGCTCGGAGCCGGTGCCGAAGGAGCTTCTTGCGGGCGATCGGGTGCTGGTCGACAAGTTTGTGTACCAGTTCCGAGATCCTCGTCGGTATGAGGTTGCGGTTTTTAAGAATCCGACCGACGTGCCGCAGAACTTCATCAAGCGCATTGTGGGTTTGCCTGGAGAAGAAGTGTGGCTGGTCGAAGGGGATGTGTTCGTTCGCGAGGTGGACGAGGAGCGAGCGATCGATGAGGGGTGGCGGATCGCGCGCAAGCCGAGGAGCGTGCAGGAAGCGGTGTGGCAGCCGATCGTTGACGCGGCGTTCACGCCCTTACCGGCGATGGATGGAGGCGAGGATCTGGATTGGTGGCGCGAGCCTTGGGGCGGCGAGAAATGGCGCCGCGAAGGCCGACGGTATGTGCTTGAAGCGAGCGACGCGGAGATGGGAGGTTGGTTGGTCTTGAACAATCGCCACTGGCCGGTCACGGATTGGACTGCGTACAACGACGTTGCGGGGCAGCGGCACCGACGCGAGATTTTTCCAGTGGGTGATGTACGCGTCCGCTTCGGCGTACGCACGCCCGAGTCCTGGAGTGTCGGCGTGCAGCGTCTCGCGGTGTCGATCACGACAAAGGGGCACGAGTTCGAGGCTCGGTTGAACGAGCTCGCCGAGACGGGTTCTGATGCCGGCGAGTGGATGCTTCGGATGCGGACGATCGGCGGTGATTGGGAACCGCTCGGACGATCAGAGACGGGCGAGATTTTCGATGGCGGGCAGTTCGTGAACGTTTCGTTCGAGCACGCGGACCAGGCTGTGCGGTTGGTGGTGGATGGGAAAACGATCGTTGAAGGCGGGTACGAATGGTCGCCCGTGGAGCGGCTCCGACATGCAACAGGCTGGGAGAGAGACAGGATCATGGGCGCTGCGGGATACCGGTTGCACGAGCCTGAGCAGTACGACGCGGTCAGACCGACCATCGCGGTGTGGGTTGGTCATGAGGAAGGCGAGATCGTTCGTCTCGCGGTCGATCGCGATCTGCACTACCAGCCGGTGGGCGATCGAGCGGTGCAGCCGGGACGTCCTGCGAATCTGGGCAAGGGAGAGTTCTTCGCGGTCGGAGACAACTCCGCGAATTCCGAGGACGGGCGTGATTGGCGTTCGGTCGATCCTGTAATCACAGATTCGTTCGAATTGCAGCCTGGGGTGGTGGAGCGGCGCCTCCTCCTAGGACGAGCGTTGATGGTCTATTTTCCATCCCCCCTCCCTGGAGTGGTACCGATGGTCGACTTCGGGCGAGTCCGAGCGATCCGGTAAGGGGCAAATCGATTTCTTGTCATTCAAATGTTATTTCGTTCTCATTTCAACTTGAGAATATCTAAGATCATGCGCAAAAAGAATCAGGGTGACATGAAACGTGACAGCGTTTTTAAACAAAACTGATACCGGAGATTAATGGCAACATCACGCTGTTTTTGGCGTTTTTTGGCGTTCTCTGGTGCTTAACCACGGGTGAATGGGGAGACTTATTAGTTATTTATAGAGCTGTACGGACCCATTCTCATGGGGGAAGGTGCGCGCAAAATAATAACAAGACATTCTGGTATTGACCAAAGATGTGAGATAAGTTCTCTATTGAGAAAGCCTCGATAGGCACGGAAGCGTGTCTGTCCCGGTTCGGGCGAGGCGTCGTAGCTCCGAAAGGTGAACTGCTCAG
>JBCDAP010000166.1:0-5094 GCA_039185335.1 Planctomycetota bacterium
CGCATGCAACGAAGGCTTGATCTCCGAAATCTCATCGAGCAGCAGCGTTCCGCGGTGAGCTAGCTCGAACCGACCCTTGCGTGTCTTGTCAGCCCCAGTGAACGCGCCACGCTCGTGCCCAAACAGTTCCGATTCGAGCAAGCTCTCGCTCATCGCGGCACAGTTGATCGCGAGGAACGGCTCCTCCGCCCGTGCCGACAGTTCATGAATCGCCCGCGCAATCACCTCTTTCCCGGTCCCCGATTCGCCCGAGATCAGGACCGTGCCCTGTGAACGGGCGATCGTATTCACTTTCTGCTTCACTTCTGCCATCAGCATCGACGAACCAACGATGCGATCCATCCCCGTTCGATCGACCGCTGAAAACGCGAGGGCCGCCGAGGTAACCGATGCGGCATCCGAACTCCGCCTGAGAACCTCATTCTCACGCCGAAGCTTGGCGTGCTCGATCGCTCGCTTCACCGCGATGATCAGCTCATCACCCTCAAAGGGCTTGGTGATGTAATCGTCCGCCCCGAGCTTCATCGCCTCGACCGCGGTCTCGACCGTGCCAAACGCGGTCATGAGCACAATCGGCAAGTCCTGATCGATCTGTTTCGCGTGATCGATCAGCTCAATCCCTGTCATACCGGGCATCTTCAGATCTGTAATGACAGCGTCAGGGCGCCGCGAGGCGATCACTTCCAAAGCTTGCTGCGCGCTCGCCGCGGACAGGATCGTGAACCCTGCACGCTGGAGCGTCACCGCCACCGAATCACGCAGCATCTCTTTGTCATCAACTACCAGAACGGTGCTCATTGCATCATCCTTGCTCAGGTAAAAACGCATCGGTTAGTGGAATCAGGAGTTCAACAGTGGTCCCCCGCCTATCGCCGTCGTCTCCGGTCGACGATTCGATCTGGACCCGTCCCTGGTGCGCATCGATAATCCGATGCACGATCGCAAGCCCAAGCCCCGTCCCGGTTTCGCGCGTCGTAAAGAACGGGTTGAAGATACGCCCAAGGGCATCCTTCGAGATCCCGTCTCCTTCGTCGCTCACCATCAATGCCACCATCGGAACCCGCCTGCCTGTTTCATCGAGGATCCGCCGTCGAGCCATCGAAAGCCGAACCTCGCCACCACCCGCCTTGCCCGTCGCCTCCACAGCATTGCGAACAACATTCACCAGCGCCTGCTGCATCAGACCACGATCACAGCAGACTTCAACACCCTCGAGTTGATCACCGCCCACGACGATCCGCGAGCAATCTTCATCCCCGGCATGGCAAGCATTCGCCGCATTCTCGAGCAGCTCCCGCGCATCAACCGGCACCCTGCTGACTCGCATCTCTCGGCTAAACGCCAGCACATCCCCCACAATGCCGTTCAAACCATCCACGGCGTTCACGATTTTCTTCGCCGCCCCGGCTGCTCCCTGCATCTCCGCACACTCAGCCAAATCGTCACCAATCAATTCCGCGTAGAGCCGGATCGATCCGAGCGGATTGCGAACCTCGTGCGCGATGCCCGCCGCCATTTCCCCGAGCGCCGCGAGCTCGCGTGCACGATGCAGTTGAGCCCTTGTCTCACGAAGCTCACCTTCCAAACGAACCACGTGCTGCTGCAGCGTCCCGTGCGCCGCTTCGAGCTTCTTAGTCGCATCATTGAATGTGCTGAGCAGCTCGGTCAGCTCCGCCGGGCTCATCCCAGACTGCATAGACACAGGAACAGCCTGATCCCCCTGCATCTGTATCCCTGTCTCAGCATGTCTCGAGAGCAAAGAAGACATCACCTGTTATCCATTGCGATCTTGGTAGAGGGGGACATCAGTCGGAGCGTTCGCACCCCGAACTCCGTAAGCCTGAGCCGCACGTTTACCTTGATTCAACCCGTTCAATTCGCGTTTTACAGCATCTCGCTTGCGTTCGAGCGATTGCTTATCCGCCTCATCCCGCTCCCCGATGCGTTTGACCAAAGCCGCAAGTTCGTCGAGCTTGCCCCGCATCTCGCTCCGCTGCTCATCGCTGATCATCGTCGAGAGGACATCCCACCCTCGCTGAAACGGCACAAGATCGCCGTTCAAGCCAGCAATCCGATCGATCACCATCTGCCGTTGCGCCAGCACGCCGATCAAACCCTCGGCATCGCCCGTCTCGATCAGCCCAGACTGCTTCTCTCCGAGCGCATCGAGTTCCCGGTAGTGCCCGATCTGTTCTTCGAGAACAGCACGCAATCGAGGCAACCAGACCTCAGGGCGTTCGTGAATTGTCGGTTCGGTCATCCTTGACCTCGTCTTTCTGCGGCAGATCCCAACCCGCGCGACACACGCCGATTGCAATCACCGCTGCCGGCTCCACCGACAACCCTTCAGTCGGCCAATCCATCCAACCAATATGAGTTTTTTGCGCCGTTCCGCCCAGAGCCACCCCTCAGCCCCGAACCGATCCCTCACCCGCCTTGGGCCGGAGCGTTCGAATCGAGCAGCAAGCTTGACTCAAGCCACTGCTCCCAGTGCCTGCGATTCATGGGCATATTCTCTTCATCCCAAACCGCGTCCGGCAGCTCAGCAAGCCTCGATCTCGCCCGCTCGTGCGCCGTCTCCGCCTGCCTCTGCTGCCCCAAAGCCAGGTAGCAATTGACGATCTGCATCATCGCCACCAGCGACGAGGGGTCCTCCGAGTACCTCTGCGCAGCGGTGTCGTAATACTCAATCGCCCTGGTGAATGACTCCGTGGAACGCCCAACATCCTCGGATTTGAGGGGGTCACCGATGTCATACACACAATCACCGCGATAAAACATCGCATTGCGAAGCATGACCTTGTCGAGATCGCTCAGCCGACGCTTGTCTTTGGCCATCAGCTGCTTCCGGACCGTGTCGTACAGATCAAAGGCTCCCTCGAGGCGAGCCAGACGCAACGCTCGCAACTCGTAGCGTTCGCTCTGCGGCATCGCTTCCTTCAACTCGCCCGCAATATCCAAAGCGCTCATGCGGTACGCATCCGCCAACGCAAACAGCACCGAGGCGTTTTCGTTGAGGTCTTCATAGCGATCGATCGCCTCCTCAAGACGAGAAATCGCCTGGGCCTGCTCCCCGACACGCCGGTACATCATCCCGAGTTCGATCAACGCCGCTCGGTAATCCGCAGAGTCCGGCGTGAAGTCGTTCGTACCGCCCGCCAAAGCCCGAAGAAGCAGCGTCTCGGCATCCGTCCATCTCGAATCACCAGAAACGTACAGATAGGCCCGCGCCAGCGGGATCGCGCTGTCAGCCGCGGGTTTCGAGCGTGGGTGCTCAGCGATCAGCTGCTCGAACAAGTTGATGGCCTCTCCAAAGTCCCCCTTGGCCATGTAAGCCTGCCCGAGGCGATGCATCCCCTCCAACGCTTGCGGGTCCTCGTGCCGAACCTGCACGTACTCGGTGAACATCTCGATCGCTTCGTCCGCAGCCGAAGCCTTGTCATAATTCGTCGCCGCAAGCCAGATCGACTGGGCATACTCATCCGGATTTCCAAGAATCAACTGATCGGCGTGCTGCTCAAAGTATTGTCCCGCCGCGAAAGCATTCGACCGCGCCTCCTCGAGTGTCACAGGATCCACACTCGCAAGGTCGAGTTCACCCGACGGCTTGAGCGGAACACCCGCCATCAGCTCATCCGCCAAGCGCTGGTGCGCCTCCCCGATCAGACGAACCACATCCGCCGGAGGCCGCCTTCCCGGGTACAACTGCTCGATCAACTTGGCGTAATTCAGCGCCTTCAGGTTCTCTCCACGCGAAGCCATGTCGTCATGACGCTCGATCAAACTCGCGTTCGCGTCATCGATCGACACAAACCCATCATGCCCACGCGAAGCAATCTCCAGCACCGCCGACTGGTAATGCCCGATCGAACTCGCGACATCGCCAAGCCCGGCATCGATCTCACCCAACGCCAACAAGGCCCCCGCCGCAAGATGCGTCTGCGGGAACCGGCTCGTGACCTCGATCAGTGCATCGCGAGCGTTATGAAGCTCACTCTCGATCTGGTCCAATCGCGCCAGCCAGTACCGAGCCTCGCCCCAGTACTCCGAAGTCCCGGGCAGGACACGCGGGTCCGCCGCGTGAGACAGCTTCTCACGCGCATCATCAAGGTACCCGATCTCAAAGTAGGCACGTCCCAGGAGAACGAACAGCCGCCCCGCATCTTCGGAGTACAGCGTTTCTAGGCGGTTCAGCTCGGGCAGCAAAAACTCGATCGCTCCCTCCGGATACCCCGCCTGCAAGCGATACTCCGCCTGCTCGGCGATCGCCCACAACCGCCGACTCTTTGAAACACCGGGTGAATCACGCAACTCATTCAACAGCTTCGGGATCGACTCACCATGACCAAGCTCGTCGACCATCCCCTTGGCCCGTGAATCGATGATGATCTGCTTCAGCATCTCGTGCTTCTGATCCGTCACATCGCCAGGAATCGCACGAATCTCCGCCAGTGCCTCCTCGAATTCATTCAAGGACATCAGGCCCGTCGCCAACCTAGCACGCCGATCAGGCGTCAGTGCTTCGGCATGCATCTGCCGAGCCCGTTTGTACAGATCCACCGACCGGACATTGTTCGCACGAACGTTCAGCCCCTTGGACTGCTGACCCATAAAGATCGAATCCGCGGACAACGCAAAGAACCTCGCCATCTGCTCTGGCTCAATCGGCTCTTTATTGAAACTCGAGGAAATCGGGTTGTTCAGGTATGCCACCGCGCCGTCATAGTCATTCGCGATCAGCATCTCCGAAACCGAATCGAGAGCCGCGTCATAGTCTGCAATCTGACGCCCGCCGACCCACTTGACGACCCCGATCCCGATCGCAACACCCGCAATAATGATCATGGGCAGCGCAAGCCGCTCAGGATTCGATCGTGCCGGATTCCGCTCCAAACTCGCCAACCGTTCGCGCAATCCCTGCGCCTCGGGTGATGCCACCGCACCCTCTGCCCCACCTTCAGCCTGTTCCACCGGCTCCTCGGCCACGGATCAAGTCCTCACAATGCCGTTTAGACATGATCACTATCGGTCCCTCAACCCTCTCGACTCTCGCCGAACCGACCGGCTCACGATGACTTCTCTTCTTCTTCATCC
>JBCDAP010000167.1:0-5090 GCA_039185335.1 Planctomycetota bacterium
CGAACACCTCGAATTCCATCGCAAAGAGCAGATTCCTCGACGCGGAGAGCGTGAATACCTGGAGCATCTGTTCGCGGGCATCGAGCACGACGAGATCGACAAAGCCGTCCGAATTGATATCGCCGGCTTCAATCTCGTGCTCGAAGCGACTCTCTTCGTCGGACCGGTAAGCCGCAAACTCTTCGAGAGAAACCATCTCACCCGCAAGGCGAACCGTGGCGAACGCTTCGGGCGTGATCGCGAGAATGGAGGGTTCCTTGTCACCCGCAAACGCGCCGGCCTCGATCTGACCCAGCTCCACCCCCGACAGGATGAGACGATCCGCAACATCCCAAACACCAGAGGCGTCCTTGCGGATCATCAAAAGCTCGGTGTTCGTGGAATCAGCGGCAACGATGACCGGACCTGAGGCGCCGAGAGACGAGCCGTCCTGCAAGACCGTGAGACCGACAAGGGCCGCGCGTGGATCGGGCATGGTGATCTGATCAACAACACGCCACCCCTTGTCCGTGTCGTAAGCAGCCGCGCGAACAAAGTTCTCGTCGGCGATGAGCAATTCGAGCATGCCATCCCCATCGGCATCAAGAAGAGCAGTGTTGTTCGATCCCGCTGCCTCGACCAAGCCAAACTGGGGCATGTCATCGTTCGTGAGCACGACCGGGTCCTTTGCGTCTTCGCCATCGAATGCCCGCGCAACACCCTCGACCATGACCATTGGTTCGCTTGGAGTAAAGAGCACGACATCAAGAATGCCATCTGCATTGAAGTCGCCCGCGAGCATCGACTCGGGTGGGCGTTTCACGCCGGCCAGTTCGATTACCCGAACTTCGTTATCGACGCGATGGAGTTCGAGTGCATGGTCTCGTCCGTCGCGAACGACGATGCCCACAAACGGCAGCTGCGCCTGCATGCTGACACGCCGATGCCCCATCGCATCCTCTGGATGGAGATAGCCCATCGCCACGGGCGATGAGCCCGCTGTCTGGATCTGCAACGGCTGAGGGAAAGAGAGACGGCTGCCGCTCCATGTGCTCACACCAACAGTCTTTTCTTCCTCGGAAAGCACGAAGACGGCGGACTCTCCACCCCAATCACCGTGGGCGATGTCTTTGGGCTCCTTGAAAGCAGAAAACGAGATGCCCTCTCCGAGCCCGCCGTTGCGCCCCTGCTTCTGCAGGTGAACAACGATGGAATTAGCTTCCTTGTCGGCGGCGATAAGGTCGTCGTAGCCATCACCATCGAGATCCGAGATCACGACAGCTCGGTCACGGTCACCACCACCTTGGAAGGGGAAAACCTCAGCCGAGACATCGCGACCTCGGACGGCCGCCCCTTCAGAGAGATCGGTGACCACCATCTCGGTCGCGAGATCAAACAGGACGAAACGCCGGCTGGAACGCTCGATGACCGCGAGAGAAGCAGCAGGCCGATCGGCAAAGCGGATCGGTTCCGCCTCGATCAGGGTCGGCATCTCGAAGCGGCGTTCCGGGCCGAGCGTGTTGTCGTCGCGCCGAAGCCAGAGAGAAATCGGTGATTCGCTCTCGGGCGAGACCGCCAACAGGTCATTCGCGCCGTCGCCGTTGAAGTCTTCGACGAAGAAGCCGAACATGCCGTCGGAAGATCCGACCTTCTTCGGCTCACCAACCGCTCCATCGGTATTAAGGTCGTAAATTTCGATCTTGCCCGACGCCATCGCGAGCAGCTCTGGGCGCGGGTCGCCTTGAACATCGGCGATTTCGAAAGAGTAGTCCGAAGAGCTGAGCCCGCGGACCCGACGCTCGACGGTGCTTTCGAACCTCAGCGTGTCGGCCGAGGAACCGGTCTGCTCGAGAACGGCAATGGTGCCGGGGGTGCCGGCATAAACAAGATCGAGCTGCCCATCACCGTTCACATCAAACGCGCGAACGGCCTGTACACGATGCGAAACGGACACGTTGTTCCGCTTGTAGTACTTGGAATCCGGAAGCTTGTTGGCGGCGAGCTCCTGGTCAAGCTCTGCGTCTGTCAGCGGAGTGGTTCGCTGTACATGGACCTCGATGCGGCTCTTACGATTATTGACCGCGATGATGTCGGCCAATCCGTCGTTGTTCATGTCCGCGGTGATGGTCGGGCCAAAGCCATCGTCGATCACGACGACCCGCTTTTCGTCAAAGCCGAAATAGCGTGCCAACGAACCATCCTCTTGAGCAACCAAGGCGCTCGCTGCGAAAAAGAGTGCGGCCACGCAAAGAACGTTCTGGCTCTGCATTTTGGTCAACCTCCGACAAGGCATGGTCTGGTATTTGTGCGGGCATCGACTCGCCCATCGATTCAGAACACCTTACTCTACCGGGAGTGGCCAAACCGGTCGCCCGGGATTGTGAAACCGCGCGAGGGTGAGCCCGAACAATGAGTACACGCTGGTCGCCGGTGGGGTGGCTCCGCGTGTGTCCTTCTGAGACGGACGGAGCTGCTGACACCATGAATCGAACCAACCGGCGTGTGCGTACCGCGATGATCACCCTCCTCTTCGGCGCGGGGACGACCTTCCTTGCCGCCGAAAGCGGTACCGCAAATGAAACCACAGAAGCGTCGATCGACCGCATCGTCCTGACCGACGGCAACGAGATCACCGCTCCGATCCTGAAAGAAACCGAAGACACCGTCTACCTCGATCTGCCCTTCGAAGTGCTCGCGGTCCCGCGCACCAAGGTCAAGGAGATCTTCCGAGCCGGTGGGAACGATACAAATACCGAAACCGCTTCGAGCAATTATCTCTATTCGGTCGCCCAAGGCGTCCTCCCCGAACGCACCCCCCGAGACCTCGCGGATGAACTCGGTGCAGCGGTGATCAAGGTTTCGACGCCCTCCGGGCTCGGCTCGGGCTTCATCGTCCATGAAGACGGCTTTGCCATCACCAATGCCCACGTAATTCAGGGAGAAACGAACATCAAAGCCACAGTCTTCTCCGAGGAGGGACAGCAGTTCCATCGTGAGATCATCGAGGACATCGAGATCGTCGCCGTGAACGACGCGATCGATCTTGCCCTGATCAAGCTCACCCACCCAGAAGAAGATGGTAAGTTCCCGATCGTCCTCGTCGAAGGCGGAGACGAGATCGATGTCGGCGAAGATGTCTTCGCGATTGGCAACCCCCTCGGGCTCGAACGGACACTGTCAACCGGCACCGTGTCGACCACGAACCGCGGATTCTTCGGCCTGGCGTTCATCCAGACCACTGCCGAGATCAACCCGGGCAACTCGGGCGGCCCGCTGTTCAACCTCAAAGGCGAAGTCGTTGGCTGCACCAATATGGGCGCCCTCTTCGCCGACGGAATCGGCTTCGCGATCCCCGCACGCTACATCCGCGATTTCATTCGCAATCATGAAGCCTTTGCCTACGACAAGGACAACCCGAACTCGGGGCGTAAATACCAAGACCCGCCCGAGCGGACCGACTTCACACCGCCCTCCCAACTCAACGATCGCTAGCGTTTTCGCTGCATGATTCTCTCAATTCAGAACCACTCCCAGAGAACTCCAAACAAGGACCCCGCATGCGTCTGACCACACCGATTTCTTGCCTGACTGTTCTCTCGCTGGCCGGCACCGCCGCGGCAGCAGACCTGACGATCGCCGACCTGGCACCGGCCGAGACCGCGCTTGTCATCGGCGTTGATGATTTCACGGACTTCCGTGAGTCGCTCGATAACACCCCTGTGGGAACCTGGCTCGCCGACGATGATGTCCAGGGCTGGCTCGATGAGAAGCTCACCGAGTTCTTTGAAGAAATGAACTCTTCGTTCGATTCGCTGGAACTGGAAAGGGACGACTTTGTGATGCCGGCCGGTGCCGGCGGATTCGCGCTCTGGCTCGCCATGCCCGAAGAAACAGAAGACGAAGATCTTCCCGAGCCCGAAGTGCACATGCTCTTCTTCGCCGAGTTTGACGAGGAAGGCGTGGAGACCATGCAGGAGACCATCGACTCGGTTCTTGAAGAATCTGAAGATGCCGACGATATGCTCGTCGAGCGCACCGACTTCAGCGACGATGTCGAGATCATCACGATCACCGAGGTCGTCGAAGAAGAAGAGGAAGAGATGGACGACTTCATGGGCGGATGGGAGATGGAGGAAGAGGAGCCCGTCCCGGTACACTTTGCCCGCTCCGGAAACTACTTCGTCGCGTCTTCCTCGATGGACGGTCTCGAGTCCGCCCTCGAGCGCATTGACGGCGACGAGATCGACTCGCTCGCCACCACCGACCGCCTCGATCAGGCGCTCGCCGATATGGATCGTGGCCACGGTTACGGGGCCGTGCTGATCGAGACACTCGTCGAGTTCCAGGGAGAACTCGACGATGCCCTCGAACCGCATCGTGAGGACGAGTGGAGCTTTGCGCCACCGGCCATGAAACCACTTATTGAGGCACTCGGTCTCGGCTCGGTTCAATCCGCCGCCGGCAACCTTGTGCTTGACGCCGATTCCGGTATCACCGAATCCGAGTTCCTTGTCCGCACGCCGGTCAAAGAAGGTGTTCTGGAAGTGTTCAACGCTGATGCGCAATCGACCGCCGAGCCACCAGCGTTTATCACAGGAGACGTTGTCTCCGTCACCGCGATCCAGGCGCAGTTCAAAGACCTTGTTCCCGCGATCCGCCAGGCAGTGAACTCTCTCCCGCCAGAAGAACGCATGCAGGCCAACCAGATGCTCGGCATGGTCGGTATCGCGACCCCGATCCTGAACGAGATCGGCCCGCGGGTCTACATCACTCAATCGATCACCCGTCCCTTCTCGATCGAGTCCCAGAAGCAACTCTTCATCGTCGAGTTGATTGACCAGGAAGCGTTGGTTGCTTCGTTCGCTCCCCTCGCCGAGGGTTTCCTGGGCATGGTTCCTCGCGAGTTCCAGGGCGGCACGGTCTTCTCTACAGACGCTGAAATGATGGGACCGGGCTTCGCTGTCGGCATTGCCTCGGGCTTCGCGTTTGTTGGTGAGACCGCGCAGGTCGAAGAATCGCTCCTGCTCGCCGCGAACCCCTCAGGCACAACGCTCGCCAACGACGACCGCTACAAGGCCGCCATGGAAGGCCTGCCCGTCGATGTCCTCAGC
>JBCDAP010000168.1:0-5085 GCA_039185335.1 Planctomycetota bacterium
CCTGCCGGCAGGTCCTTGAGTATTACCAGACCGGAACAAGGTATGGCATCTCGATGGACCCGAAAGATGGATTGATTAAAGCCGGCGATGCCGGGAGTCAGCTCACCTGGATGGATGCAAAGAGGGATGACGAGGTGTTCACACCTCGCCACGGGAAAGCGGTGGAGATCAACGCGCTGTGGTATTCCGGATTGCTCTCGATCGCCAACGCGATCGAGCACACCGAACCCGACCGCGCGGATCGGTATCGCAAGATTGCCGAAAGAACACGAGAGGGGTTCAACGAAAAATTCTGGGACGAAAAACGTGAAGCACTGCACGATTGCATCCAGCCCGATGAAGATGGAGTCTGGATGCCCACAGGCGAGATTCGTCCGAACCAGATCTTCGCGGTCAGCCTTCCGTTCTCACCGCTCATCAAACCCAGACAGCGGGGTGTCATCGCCGAAGTCGCACGGGAGCTCCTCACCCCCTACGGACTTCGCACACTCGCGCCTGGTTCGAAGAAATACCAGGCACGTTTCGAAGGTGACATGATCTCACGCGACCGGGCGTACCACAACGGGACCGTCTGGCCTTGGCTGATCGGGCCTTACGCGGAGGCTCTGCTCCGATTCGGCGAATTCTCGACCGGCGCCAAGCAAGCAGCGAGAGAAGCCATCGCGCCGTTGCTCGAGTCGCTTAACCATGGATGCATCGGCCAGATCGCCGAGGTGTATGACGCGGACGAGCCCCGCAGACCGCAGGGATGCGGAGCCCAGGCCTGGAGCGTCGCAGAGGTCCTGCGGATCGCGACACTCGTAGGGTGAGTGAAGCGAGCGACCAGGCTGCCTAGAGTAGGGTCGCGAGATCTCGCGCGAACCCAAGGAAGAACGATGCCCCAGCAGTCCGAATCTCAGACCGTTGTCGCCGCGCCCCCAGCCGGATGGTCGCCCACATCATGGCGTCAAAGGGAAGAAGCCCAGCGGATTGCTTACCCGGACCAAGGAGCCGTCGATAATGCTGTGCGCAAGATCGCGAGCTTCCCTCCGCTTGTTACTTCAGGCGAGGTCGATCGGCTTCGCGGCCTGATCGCCGAGGCCCAAACGGGCAAACGATTCCTTCTCCAGGGCGGCGATTGCGCTGAAACTCTCGACGACTGCACCGACCAGAGCATCACCTCGTTGCTCAAAATCTTGCTGCAGATGTCTGTCGTTCTGGTTCACGGTCTGAAGAAGCCCGTGATCCGCGTGGGACGGATGGCTGGTCAATACGCCAAGCCCCGTTCGAGCGCTACCGAAGTGATCAACGGCGTGGAAATGCCCAGCTACTTCGGCGATCTCGTGAACGGTGCCGAGCCGACGCTCGAGGCCCGGACACCGAACCCGCATCTCATGGTCCGCGGCTACCAGCACTCTGCGGTCACCCTCAACTTTGTACGCTCGCTCATCGATGGCGGCTTCGCAGATCTGCACCATCCGGAACGGTGGGAGCTTGGCTTCATCCGCGGAAGCTCATCGCTCGCCCCCGAAGTCCGCGAAGAGTACGAGCAGTTCATCCACCAACTCGGCGCCGCGATCGAGTTTATGGAATCGCTTGGCGACGCCAAGGTCGATGAGCTTTCGCGCATCGAATTCTTCACAAGCCATGAAGCGCTCAACCTCAACTACGAGTCGTCACAAACTCGCGAAGTACCACGCAAAGCCGGGCATTACTGCCTGACTGCTCACATGCCGTGGTGCGGCGAGCGTACACGCCAAATCGAAGGGGCGCACATCGAGTTCCTCCGGGGAATCCGCAACCCTGTCGGAGTGAAAATCGGCCCGACCGCCAATCCCCAAGATGTCATCGCTTTGATCGATGTGCTCAATCCGACGAACGAGCCGGGCAAAATTGTGCTCATCACCAGGATGGGCGCAGACAAGATCGAACAAGCGCTTCCGGGAATCCTCGAAGGTGTCGCGGCTTCTGGACGCCACGTCCTCTGGATCAGCGATCCGATGCACGGCAACACTCAAAAAACCGCCTCCGGCATCAAGACCCGCAACTTCGACAACATCTTTGGTGAGCTGCAAGCTGCGGCCGACATCCACCAACGCGTCGGAACCGTCATGGGCGGGGCACACCTCGAGATGACCGGCGAAAACGTCACTGAATGTGTCGGCGGTGCCGCAGATGTCTCCGAAGGCGATCTCTCGACCAACTTCCGAAGCCTGTGCGACCCGAGACTGAACTACGCCCAGTCGATCGAACTGGCATTCATGCTTGCACGCAAGCTCGGGTGACATCGATTCGCTCGAATACAGGCCAAAATCTATCGGACTTAGATTTTGTGCCCTTTGTCGCATTGGATCAGATCGAGTTTGGTATTGGCTCGAACAATCACGTCGGAAGCCCCAGCTTCTGATTCATTTCCCAGCCCGCCACCAAAACAGGTGGATGAAGCGATCACCGCACTCCCACAAACTAAAGTTTATCACAGGTCAGCACTTGTCGATATCTCGATGGAATGGTTGGTTCGGTGCATTACAACCCCGCAGAGGCGGCGAGCCTTCGCCACCACCAAGCCGCAGCCCGCGCTCGCGATGTCTCTTTGTACAAGCTGTCTACAGGCAACCAAGTCAGTAGAGGAAAGGATGATCCGGCAGGGTTGATCGCCATCA
Source organism: Planctomycetota bacterium (assembly GCA_039185335.1). Lineage (GTDB taxonomy): Bacteria > Planctomycetota > Phycisphaerae > Phycisphaerales > UBA1924 > JBCDAP01. The sequence goes on from JBCDAP010000168.1 coordinate 2,643, forward strand.
GCGACTTCTCACGCCAGATTGAGGCCCTGAACGGCTTCATCTCTTCGAAAGAACGCAATGCCGAACGGCTTCACACCATCGAAGGCTACGAATCCTCGGCAGGCGATCTGCTTCTTGAACTGCAAGACATCGTCATCACTGCCGCGAACGAAGGAGCACGAAGCGACGAAGAACTCGAAGCTTTACAACTCCAAACCGATGGCATTCTCGAAGCTATTTCGCACATCTACGGCAGCGCTCGATTCGCCGGAGAGACACTGTTCAATGATTCTGCCGAATCCAAACTCTCCTCGCTCGGTTCGATCACCGCATCGATCGTAACTGACAAAGAAAACAACCAGAGTGTTCACAAGCTGGACTCTGAAGTTGCCCAATCAGCTAAAAACTTCGAAGTAGCAAGTTTCACTCTCAACGACCTTCGATCAGGCGGACTGCTCGATCTTAGGGGAGGCAACCTCGAACTTGCCAGCGACATCATCTCAGATGCTATCGAGCACAACGCTGGTATCCGGGGCGGCATCGGCACTCGCGTCCAGCGACTTGAAAGCGAACTAGAAAACCACCGCATCGAACTCGAAAGTGTCACCCAGGCGCGATCACTTACTCGTGATACCAACTTCGCTACGGAAACTTCTGAGCTCGCGCGCCAAGACATTCTCTCAAAGTCTGCGTTGTCAACCGCGCAGCTTGCCAGACAAATCCAAGCCGATCGTGTTCGTGGATTGCTCGCGAATCTCACAACGCCATTCACGCGCTGAGCTCGTAGCGCTGTTCGCCCGGTGTTTGTGTCGTCGACTTGGCAAACCCAGCCTTCTCGAGCACCCTGATCGCTCCGGCATTTTCGGGATTCACCATGGCGTAGACACAATTCACGCCCGACTGCCCAAGCGCCCAACCACAAACAGACGCGACAGCCTCTGTCGCGTACCCGCGTCCGTACATGTCGTCAGCCATCGCATAGATCACTTCGACTTCTCCCGCAGAAGGCGGCGAAGCAAACCGCACGTTCCCAACCAAGACGTGCTCTTCTCGATCGACCGCGTACCAGATAGTCCAGACACCCTGATCGGGATCGTCCTCAACCTGATCGGCCACGGGCTCGAGTTCTCGCGCAATCAGTTCGGCGGGCCACCGATCCGAGATCGCACAGTTAAGCATCTCTCCGAGTGCGATGCGGTCTTCCGGAGCGGCGCGAGAAATCGACGGCGAGGACGGGACCAATTCCAAGCGTTCCGATTTGAGCGTGACAACTGGTTGCATCTGCGTTAACTCCTCAGAGACCGAGTTCGGTACGTCGATTGGACCACACTTCACGGTAGCGTGCAGCCATATCTTCGAGCGAAGACGGAAGAACGCGGATATTCGCAACGGCCGTCGTGAAATTCACATCACCCTGCCACCGCGGAACAACATGCACATGCAAGTGCTCGGGCACGCCCGCACCTGCCGCTAACCCTTGGTTCACCCCAACGTTCACCCCCTGAACCGGGAGTGTGCGCTCACATAGATCAACCGCGAGATCAACAAGTGACCACAACTCCGCCCGTTCCTGATCTGTGTAATCCATGAGCCGTTGCCGACCGATCCCGAGGCAAACCAACAAGTGCCCGTTCGCGTAGGGATAGCCGTTGAGCAGGATCATGCCTCCCGCATTGATTGTGGCGTTTCCCGTGCGCACGACGACATGGTTCGATTCGTCCAATTCGGGATGGAGAAAATAGTCACGCAAGAAACAAGGTGACGGCTGGCTGCTCTCCGCTTTCCCTTTGTTCGCTTGCTTGTTCGCCGCCGCACTGAGCATCTTCATGTAGCTGAATCGCCACGGAGCATGCAGGATCTCGGGAGGCGAAGCTGAATTTGGGCGCAGATCGGACATCGGTACATCCTATGCCATCATCGAAAATCGACCCACAGGATGTTCCCAACCTGATCGGGTAAACTACTCGGCCCATTATCTTACTCTCGCCCAAGGACGCATCACATGATCCAGTCAGTCGCCCCAGCTTCTTCACGCTCAAAATCGCAGGCACTCGTCTTGGGCCACTTCAAAGGCAAGAGTCTCTCTCGGGCTTGCATGATCCATGAAGAAGACGGGCGCCTCGCCAATGCCCTCAAGAGAACCGAAGCTTCAGGCGACCTTGGATCGGTCACCGAGGTGTTCGAGGTCGGGGACTACGATCGCGTACTCGTTGTTGGTCTTGGCGAAGAGAAAAAGTTTGACGAAGGCGCTTTTCGCAAGGTCGCCGCGGCGGCGGGACGCCGACTGGATGCCGCTGGCATCGAGCGTGTAACCGCCTGTTTCGCTGGCCCGATCGAATCGTCTCATGTTGACGCCAACCTCGCGGGAGTCGCTTTCGGTGAAGGGCTCGGCCTCTTGGCTTTCGACAAGACCGTCTACAAGGGCAGTGCTTCGAACAAGCCCACTTCCAACAAACTTGCTGTC
>JBCDAP010000169.1:0-5070 GCA_039185335.1 Planctomycetota bacterium
TGCGAATAATTGAGATCGCAAAATTATCATATGATAATTTTGCGATCTCAATTATTCGCATTAGAGTAAATAAGTAGGGGATTTATCGGCATCGATAAATCACTGGGTTGGTTCTCCTAATTCACGAATGAGTGGTCGATTTCGGCGTCACAAGCATGCCGCGATCGCTTTGTCGTGCTGACATAAAGGATTTGAACATGAGGTTACCTGTCTCTATGACGGCGGGCTGTTTCTTTGCTTGCTCGACGATGGTCCTGACTTCAAGCTTGCAAGGTCAGGAGTTCGAACACCGAATCGAGCCCACTGTGCTCACCGGTATCCACGATAACGGAGGGAACGGAACCGCCGACGAGTTCCGCACCTTCTTGCAATGCAATACCTACGGGAACGGCGATGTCGACTACGCGATCTTCGAATACGACATCCAGACGCTCAACGCGGCGTCGATCGAGTACGCCGAATTCGGCGGCTTGTTTGAGCTCATCAGCCCTGCCACCAAAGTCCCCTCCTCATACAAAGTCACTGTCTACACCGCGAATGGTGTCAAGGATCTCGGCGATGCCGATGACACCCTCCAGGTGCTCGGCACCTGGACGTTCGACCGCCTCGGCTTCAATGCCCTCGGCGCCGACATCACCACCATCCTGAAGGATCGTATCAACGCCGGCGACGACTATCTCGGCTTCCGTATCGAAGGCACTGGAAACTTCGCCTTCGCAACGCTCAAATCCGCCTCAAACGGCTCGTGGGTCCCAGGGTTCGACCTCTATGTCCACACCAACGCGGCCGGAACACAGATTCCCGATGACAACGCACCATCGGGCACCCCATCCGTCGTCGATGCTGGCGATACCTTCCACTTCAAGGGCACCAACGGCAATGACTCGCTCATCGTCGACAAATCCGGAAGCAACATCCGCTTCCGCAATAACAGTGGCACAACCTACGGCACATTCCCCGAGAGCGCCGCCTCGAAGATCCGCATCGATCTCTACAAAGGCAACGACAACGCCTCGATCTACAGCAGTGTGAATCTGCCCGCAGAGATCTATGGCGGTGGGGGCAACGACATTATCAACGGCAGCAAAAAAGACGATGTCATCTACGGCGGCAGCGGCAACGACACGCTGACCGGGAACAACGGCAACGACCGTCTTTACGGCGGCGATGGCACCGATACGCTCAAAGGTAGTAACGGGGACGATTCTCTGTTCGGCGGCTTCGCCAAGGACACGCTCACCGGCAACAGTGGCTCGGACCGCTTTCTCCGCCGTCATCACAGCGCCGACAACATCACCGATGCTGGCACAAGCGACACTATTATCTTCTTAGAAGCTGCCGGCAAACGGACCACTACGAGCTACACCACCGACTTCGGGTTCTGGCAAGACGTGCAGGTCGAGCGCCTCGATGAAATCTTCGACATGTGGTTCGATCTGGTCGGCACACACGCCATGCTCGAAACACCCTTCTACATCGATGGCGTCGAGTGGTACACGCCCCTCCGAGTCATCACACGCGGAAACGAAACTTCTGGCAACGTCGCACGCGCTGCCTCGGGCTTTGATGGTGGCATGAACCTCGAGGACAACATGCTCGGCGACTGGGCGTCCTACGGCACCGGAAGCAGCCTCGGCAACCGCAACTACGCCATGAACATCATTACCCACGAAGTCGGTCACTCGCACGAGAACTACGCCTACCCTGAGTTCCTCCGCACGCGCGGCTGGGTATCGAACCCGGGTCGGACGGTCGGGCTCACGCAGTATCCAAACGGGTCGAGCAACTGGTGGCACGACTCGTCGAGCGTCGCGGGCTTTGTCTCGGGCTACTCTCGCTACGCGGGCAACGAAGATTACGCCGAATCGTGGCAGGCCTACGTCATCGATGAGGCGAACTACCCCGGCGTGACCTGGATGCCAGGACTGGGATTGCTCAACGACATTGACACGCTCCCCACACTCAAAGCCATGATCGGTGATGTCATGGATCACCTCGGTGGATCGGCTTACAAAACCACCGTCTGGTACGAGGATTTTTTGGGCCTGGCCAACAACGCTCGGAGCGACACCACTCTCATAACATTCGACAGCAACTGGTCGACGAACGATTCGTTCATCGCGATCTCGAGCCCGGTCTACGGCGTCCAGAACTACGAGCTCGAACTCAGCGAGACCGCCGACACCGCAGGCCAGGTCAGCTATGGGTATTGGGACAGCGAAGACATCGATGTCTGGCAATACACCAATCTCGACGTCACGCTCGACGTGAAGAGTGTCGGATCCCTCGAAGCATCCGGCCCCTGGTACGACTGGTTCGCGGTCCAGCTCATCGTCGACGGCGTGCCTAGCGTCTCTACTTACAAACTCGGCAACCTCACCACCAACAACGTCTACGAGCAGATCTCACTGAGCGTGCCTCCCGGTGCCGACGAGATCAGCATCCAGCTCTCATGGCAGACCAACGCCGGCGAGAAGTACGTCGTCGACAACATCGTGGTCACGGGCGATCGCTCTACACCGCCGCTCGCCAACTGAACTCCGCAATCACTATCGATAAGTATCCCCACATGCCGCTCGGGGCGACTCACGCCGCCCTCGGGCGGCTTTTTGATGCGCGATGCGACCAGGAAAGAAATGTTATGGCGAACTAGAATTCTGTTTTCCCATTTAGATAGTCCAGACGTTCTTTCAGGTCATAGGTACCGAAACAATGACAAAGCCTACGCTCCACTGCGCTTGCCCGATCCTCCTTGTTCGCGATCTTCACACTTCAATCACCTATTACCGAGACTGCCTCGGCTTCGATCAAGTCCACCTCTATAACGACCCACCCGACTTCGCCATCGTCTCGCGCGATCAAGTCACTTTCATGCTCGCCCTCCTTCCCAAAAAGGCCGAGCATAAACCACATTGGCACACCATCGACAAAATGTGGAACGCCTATGTCTTTGTCGACGATGCGCGATCGCTCTACGAGGAATTTAGATCCCAAAACGCGACCATTGACTACGAACTCCACGAGAAGCCCTACGGCTGTCTCGAGTTTGGCATCCAAGACCCAGACGGCCACGATATCGCTTTCGCTCAAGACCTCTCAAAGAAGTAAAGCTTTCTCATCATGAACAATACAACGCTTCCGGGTCGACTCCAAGGCAAAGCCGCCCTTGTTACAGGCGCCGCGCAAGGCATCGGACTCGCTATCGCCCGTGCATTCCTACGAGAGGGTGCCCGAGTCATCCTCACCGACATCCAAGAGCCAAAGGTCGCGCACGAAGCGGACCAACTCGAAACACCGCACGCCAAACTCGATGTTCGTGAGGAAAGCGACTGGGCGCACGCAACCGCTCTTGCGCACCAAACGCTGGGCAGGATCGACATCGTGGTCAACAACGCCGGTATCACCGGGTTCGAGGGCGACGCGCCACCCGCGCACGATCCCGAGAACAGCACACTCGATGCATGGCGAAACGTGCTTGCTGTGAATCTCGAGGGCGTCATGCTCGGCTGCAAGCACGCGATCCGAACCATGCGCGCCGCGAAAACGCAAGGCGGCAGCATCATCAACATCGGTTCACGTTCGGGCATCGTCGGCATTCCGATGGCGGCCGCTTACGCCGCCAGCAAAGCAGCCGTCCGCAACCACACCAAATCGGTCGCCTTGTACTGCGCCAACCAGAACCTCCCTATTCGCTGCAATGTCATCCAGCCCGCCGCCATCCTGACTCCGCTGTGGGAACCCATGCTTGCGGGCGCCCCCGATCGCGAGCAACGCCTGCGTGAACTCTCTGCGAGCTGCCCGCTCAAACGCTTCGGTACGTCTGATGAAGTCGCCCACCTCGCTGTCCACTTGGCCTCCAACGAATCCGCTTACACCACCGGAGCAGAGTTCAACCTCGACGGCGGCATCCTCGCGGGCGATCCCCAGCTTAGCGACCAAAGCTAGCCACACCCCTGCCTCGCTCGCCTCACGCCGCTACCTTTTACGTTCTCTATGGAAGTCACCCCAGAAATCCGCGAGAACATCCGCGCGATCGCCAACGAGCGGGACGAGCTCGCAAACCAGCTCAACGATCCCGACGTCCTCGCAGATCACCGCCGGGTCCGAGACCTTTCCATCAAGAAAGCAGCGCTCGACCCAGTTGCCGACGGGTGGCACCGCTTCATCGCCCTCGAGCAAGAAGCCGCCGACCTCCGCGCGGTGATCAAAGCTGCAGAGGATCCGGAGCTCACGGAAATGGCTCGTGCGGAACTCCCAGAAATCGAATCCCAGGCGGCCGAGCTCATCGATCAACTCCTCGCCGACCTCGTGACCTCCGACGACCGAGCGATCGCATCTGTCATGCTCGAACTCCGTGCCGGCGTCGGCGGTGACGAGGCCGGCATCTGGGCCGCCGACCTCCTCTCGATGTACGAGAAGCTCGCCCGCCGGCGCGGCTGGACCATCGAGACCCTCTCCGCAGATACGGACGACTCCGTCGAAGGCCTCCGCTCCGCCACCATCAACATCAAGGGCGAAGCGGTCTTTTCGGACCTTGCCCACGAAGCCGGGACACACTGCGTTAAACGCGTTCCTGCCACCGAAACCCAGGGACGTGTGCATACCTCAACCGCGACCGTGGCCGTCCTGCCGGAACCTGAAGAGGTCGAGGTCACCATCGATCCCGCCGACGTCGACGAGCACATCACGACCGCCCAAGGACCAGGAGGGCAGAACGTGAACAAGGTCGCAACCGCGGTCCACCTCATCCACAAACCCACCGGCGTCGAAGTCCGCATGCAGGAAACCAAATCCCAAGCCCAGAACCGCGAGAAGGCCTGGCGACTGCTACGTGCCCGTGTCTTCGAGATCGAACGTGAAAAGGCGCGCGCTGCCGAGGCCGCGGCACGGAACCAGCAGATCGGCACCGCAGGACGAGCCGAACGCATCCGTACTTACCGCTACAAAGATTCGATCGCGGTCGACCACCGCATCAACGAGTCTTTCCCCCTTCAACAAGTGCTCGCCGGTGAAATGGATGCATTGATTGAATCACTGCGAGCGAATTTCATTGCCGAAACGCTCGCTCAA
>JBCDAP010000170.1:0-5067 GCA_039185335.1 Planctomycetota bacterium
ACCGCATTGTCGAGATTGCATCAACCGGTCTCGGCTCACACACCAACATTATCGAAGATTTCTCGGCCCAAGAAAGCCACATCGTCAACAACTACCGAACCTACTTCAGCTTGGGTGATTATCCCGTCGCGACCCGTTCGATCCATACCGCATTGGAGTATCAAGTCACCAATACAACGAGCGCGATGGTTGGATCCATCGATCACGAACCGCTCGGAGCGAGTGGGTATCTTCGCTACGCCGACAAGCCGAACAGTATCTACAACTTCGATCAATTCGGTGCATCCATGATGTTCTGGGCGGGCTGGGATGATTCCCAAGCGAACCCATACTTCGGAGACGCCGACTTTGCCAAGCGAGCTCGGTGTGCCATGCTCGCTTACGCGAGACACATCCAGGGAACACGTATCCGTCAGAATACGGCCGACAATTCCATGCACCATGGCAGCCTCGGCTTGGCCGGAACCGGGACCCTCGGTGTTGGACTGCACTGGGGTCGTGTGTACGGGCTGCTCGATGCCGATGATCGCAAAGCACTGCTTCCTGCGATGGTTCTGCAGCTCGTCCACATCCTGAACGTCAACCCGACCACTACGCGCAACCAAGACTCGGAATTCCTTCCGTTCCTATACGAAGCAGGGCGTTTATGGGCCTCTGAGAACCAGCATCTGGCCAACCCGAATATGGTGTTGGATATCGCCGAGGAGTACGCAAGGAGGATCGTTGAGCCTCAGGCCCCATGGGCCGGGCAAGACGTCGCTATGCAGGAAGCGAGCGGCTTCGACGGCAGCTATAGCGGCATCATGAACCACCTCATCGCGACCGGATGGATTGTTTCGGGTGGAGAATTCGATCCTGCAAGCACCGATCCGAATTACGGACGCGAATGGACCTTCCTCGCCGACGCGCTAAACCGACAGTACGGATTCTGGTCTCACTATATGACACCCTCGGCTGCCAGTTCACCACCACGGACCGCGTTCGGACATGACCTCGGCTCGAGAACCGTCATGGGCGCGATCGGCGAGCAGTACAGCGGTGCCAAGATGATCGGTTCGCATGCCAGCGATATGGTCGCGAGACTTGCACTCGAAGATGGAGGCTGGCGGGCCGGGACCTTGCTCAATCCGCCTACCACAGGCTCAACCCTGGACAGTCATTTTCCTGTCAATACCGCTCAGATATCGTCGCAGTGGGTTGTGAATAACAAGCCCGGTGCACGAGACGGTGCAAAGTTCGACCTCATGCCGCTCTACATCGGCGGGGCGGATCATCTCTTCGATTCCTCCGGACCGATCGATTTCGGAGCACGTTTCCCTTGCGAAGCATCGGTTGCATCCGGGACCATCGAGGTGACACAGATCAACGAGGCCTACATCGCGGTGAATACCCCATGCTACTACGCGATCATCGCGACACGGAAACCGGGGTCGTTCTACTACTCGAAAGCCTTCAACATGTACAAAGAGCAACGCGCGATCGAGGACCACGCCAGTGCAAGCGGAGGTGGCCCGATTAAGGATCAAAACTATCCTGATGGAACAGCATCTCATCAGGGTGAGGAGATCGGCGGCGTTGGTCTTTCGCTCTTTTACGACAAGACTTCGTCGACGGCAGCTCCGGTCATCGCAGGGCGAAACTGGACACCGCTCACCACGCACCAACTCATTGGTTACACCGCGGTCGATGAGCACCGCCGTTGGGCCGAGCAGGGATCTCGAGTGTTTACCCAAGATCTGAGTGCGATGCCCCTGCAGGCCACCATCACGGTTGACTACGAACTCAACCATGCTACCGGCTTCTCTCCATACATCGTCGAACGTGAGTTCACCTTCCACCCTGATCGCATCGACGTATCGGTCACGCTGTCCGAACCCGCAACAACCCCGTTCGAATCAATGGATCGGTTTGTTGAGAACATCCCGTTCGAGCTCGCCGAAGCCATCCTCGGGACAACGGCCCGCAACGCGCGACTCACGTCCCTCGAAGCGGAAACGTTGCCTTGGACTGGCACGAACACAGTTTGGGATACCTGGTGCGCGACCAACTGGACGCAATACGATGGGTTACAACGCGGGAATGAGATCGGCTGGCTTCAGAAAAACATCCCTGCACCAACCGGTGGGGTACCGTCGGTCTTCACATACTCGATCAATCCAGAGTCGTGCGGCACGAGCGCCCCATTGATGATGGGTCCTGGTCAGGGCATGAACTACACAGTGCTCCTCGACTTTATTCATGCCGTCCAAACGAGTGATCCTTCAGCCGACATCGACGGTGATGGCCAAATCACCCCGCTGGATGTTGAAGCTCTCTTCAATGAGTGATCACAGCTTCGTCTCAAAGCCTCTCACGCCGCCGTTTGGCGGCGTTTTTATTTGGGCATGAGACTTTTTCTGAAGTGACCCCACGGGGATTCGAACCCCGGTTTCCAGGATGAGAACCTGGCGTCCTGGACCAGGCTAGACGATGGGGCCAGCCGATCGGAAGAAAGATTGTAACGATTATTTGGGCGTTGAAAAGCCTTCATTAAGAGCAAAAATCGTGATTTTCGTCCAGATCGATCGGACTGGATTCGATTCTCAGTCTCATGAGCCTGACTGCTTCAATGCGAGAAATTGTGATCGCGTTCATCGTGGTCGGCTTCGTTGGCTTGGTCTCAACGGCTCTCACACCCGGTGATGCGCACGCCGACACCCAAGGCAAGCCGAGCTATCTCGGAACGCTCGAAGGCCCCGGCTACCGCATCATGATCCGCTCGACGGCATCTGGAGTTCGCTACGACCTTTCAGACGATGCCGGACGCCTCATCGGGGAGGGACTGCTCGAAGATGAGCTCCAAAGCCACCTCGTCCTGATCGGCTACGAAGCGGGAACTCATCTCTCCGCCGAGGTCGAGGTTCCCGTGGACTGGTCGGGCTACTAGCAGCGGTATCTCACACGTAGCGGGCTTGGCGGCTTCATTATGAAATGAAATAAAGCTCAAGCTCAGCACTGGTTGTGCGAAGAGCGAACTTGTGCTTGATGTGCTCGCGGTGGGCTTTGATGGTCTTCACGCTCCGGAAAGTTTTGCGGCGATCTCTCGAACGCTGCAGCCACGGCTGATAAGCGTTTGCAGATTCAATCCTCTGAGAATCCATTACGCTTTATTGATGCACCACGAGCACCTGATCTTGTGCGCTCTCGCGATAGAGGCGAGCTGGGTTCGCCGATTGCTTCCCCGTGAGTCTGTTCGGGCACGTATCCTGCAAACGGGGCCAGGACCGGACAACGCAGAGCGCGTACTCGATGAGATCGACCTAACGGTGTACACCTCGGTCACACTCTTCGGTGTCGCGGGTGGTCTCGCGGCGCCAGCAGGGACCGTTGTTGTTCCCAGTCGGGTGATAAACGAAGCCGGCGAGGAGTGGGAGATCGAGGGCGGCGACGAAGGAATCACCCTGCTCGGAGCCGATCGGATCTTGCGGTCCGTTGAAGAAAAGCACGCGGTTCTCCAAGCCACCAGCGCACATGCCGTGGATATGGAATCGCACGCCGTGGCGAAACTCGCCATGGCAAGGGGAATTCCCGTGCGGATTATCCGTGGTATTTCGGATGGTCCAAACGACACCCTTCCTGCGGGGGTCGAGCGATGGACTAAAGCGAACGGCGGCCTGAGCTTTGTGCCGTTGCTCACCGATATTGCACGCAAGCGTGTGTCGATTCGAGAGCTGCGTCAACTTCAAAGAAACACAGCGAAAGCACTCAACGCCGCGGGATCGCGTCTGGCTAAAATGCTGCGATGAGCGACCTGCTGGCAGACATCCCGAAGAACGCGGAAGGTGTCCTCATCTTCGGTGGCACGTTCGACCCGCCGCATCTCGCGCATCGAGATCTCCCGGAACAAGTGCGCGAACATTTGGGGATGGGATGGTGGTTGGTCTACATTCCCGCAGCGCGTTCCCCGCACAAAGAGAGCGGACCGATCGCGTCGAACACAGAGCGGCTCGAAATGCTCCGGGCAATGACCGATGGCCTCACTCACACTGTTGTGAGTGATGTCGAGATCTCACGTCACACGGAGAAAGAGCCTTCGTACACCGTTGATACCATCGAGACGTTCCGCGCAGAACGACCGAAGCTGACGATGCGTCTCCTCATCGGCGCCGACCAGGCACGAGCATTCCATCGTTGGCATCGCGCCCAGGCGGTGATCGAACTGGCTGAGCCTGTCGTCATGCTGAGACCTCCCAACGAGGATGCAGCAGTGCTCTTGGCAGCGATGCAGCCGTACTGGAACGAGTACGAGCTGGCCGAATGGTCAACGAGGATTGTGACCGTCGACCTGCAAGACACGAGCGCCACGACCGTTCGGAAGATCCTGCAAGAGCAGGGCGCCCGGTCTCCGGAATTGGACACAGTGCTCCCTCACCCTGTGCGAGAGATTATCGAGAAAAAGGGACTCTACAGACCCACTCTGTCCTGAAGAGGCAACACGCTACTCAGACGCTTGAGCGTCTTGAGTCTCTGGTTGCTCTTCGGATGCCACAGTCGTCGGCGCGCTCTCTCCATCTTCAGGATCTGGATCAAAGATGGGAGTTCCCTCCTCGATCATCGCCATCTCGATAGGCTCGACCCGTTCATCGGAGGCATACCATCGCTGCGCGCGAGAAGACAGGTTGCGATCATAGAAGGCGGTCGCTCCGCCAATGTGACGATGAGCAAACGGAGCCGCACGGATCAAGAGGATGTCGGTGCGGAAAGGACGAATGGTAAAGGGGCCTCCGACTTCTGACCAATGCTCAGGTTCGACATACGTCTGAACGAGTTCGATCAGGTCCTCGACTGTTTCTTGCTGATCTTCACCGAGGTCACCATCGTCACCTCCGCCTTGCTGGAAAAGACCGCTACCTCCTCCGCCATCGCCGCCACCAACATTGAGATCAAGCGTTGGTGCGTTGGTGAAGTCGGGCGCAACATAAAGAAGATCCAGGATGTCGTAGGCAACGGTCTGGAGTCGACGCGCGAGTCGTGATTCGGGGCCAACCTCGAGACCGCCGTAGGGGTCGAACTGCCAGTTGTTATCTG
>JBCDAP010000171.1:0-5032 GCA_039185335.1 Planctomycetota bacterium
ACCGCAACACAAATCCTCTGGGGAGTGTTGACCTTTGCCTTCTACTTCTGCAGTTACTTTGTCATCGCTTTCTTCAATGCAGCGCTTTTGTTCTGTGCCTTTGAAGTGATCGACGGGAACGAACCGTCGATCTCCAAGGGTTTGACGCTCGCTTCCAAACGTATTCCGCAGATCGTTGGTTGGGCTTTGGTTGGCGCGACCGTATCGACCATCCTCAAGGCTTTGGAGTCGAACGAGAAGATTGCCGCCATTGTTGCTGCCGTTCTCGGGTCTGCCTGGGCAGCCCTGACGTACTTTGTGGTTCCTGTCATCGTGGTCGAAGGCAAAGGGCCCATCGGCGCTGTCAAGGGATCGTTCGCCACGCTCAAGAACACCTGGGGGACGGCGCTCGTCGGGAACTTCTCGCTCGGCTTTCTCTCTTTCATCGTCACCATCCCCTTCGTCCTGATCACCGTGGGCGCGGTCATCTACTTCGCGATCCAGGAGCAGGTTGCTCTCGCCATCACGGCTGGCGCTGTGGGCCTCTCGCTCATCTTCGTGATTGGGGCTTTCACCTCCGCGGCGGACGTGGTCTTCAAGGCGGTTTTGTACTACTACGCCACAGGGAAAACGCTTCCTCCTGATATCGATGCGTACGCCCTGGACGAAGCGTTTACCGAAAAGCATCGCCGCTGATCGGTCCACCCAGCATTGGTGCCATGCGAGATCGTGTCTGGGTCCCGGATGCGCACACCCTGCGCCCACCCTCCGAGGCCGTCACCATCCACCTTCAATCCAAGCATGACCCCTGAACCCGTCTTGCTGCTGGCCCGATCCTCAAAGAAGCAATCGCTCTCTCGGAGGACCCCCCAATGCCAGCTATCCCTTTCCGCCCCGTTGTCACGTTCGCCCTTCTCTCTCTCTCGCTCTCGAGCATCGCGTGCTCCGGCGATGTTTATTTCTCTGTCCATGATTCCATCACCGGTGAGCCGATCGAAGGGGTTCGCGTTGTCTCGAACGTGAAGGCTTCCAACGAGACATTCCTCAAAGCCATCCGTCACGACCAGATCCACCAGGACACCGACGTGACCGATGAATTCGGTCATGCGACCGTAACCCTCCGCAACTCCAACTTCGTCTTCATTCAGTTCATGACCGACGAGCATCGCTCGCTCGAGCTCTACAACGCTTTGCCGCTTGTAAAGAACGACCCGGGCGAGTCGTACATGGAGCAGTACCCGATGCTCCAGTTCGAAGGCCCGGCGACCTATCGCGTTTACCTCCCGCCCAAGGATCCCTTCGCCGATTACCGAATCTCTGAGTGAACCATGCCTGCGATCCAAGCGACAAGCCGCCGCCCGCGCAGAGGGAAGAAACGTCGCATCCTCCGCACCTTCGTTTTGATTTCTGTGATTGCGACTCTGACCGCTTTGGCGGTGATCTATTGGGATGATCGCGTCGCGATGGACCAGATCGAACACGCGGTCCACGCCTGGGACAGGCTGATCCATCCGAACAAAAAGGACCCCTGAATGCTCTGGGGCTCATCGGTGTCGAGGGAGAATTTTAGATAGCGTTCTTTTATGGCGCGGTTAAGCTGACTGTTGCCTGTTCAATAGAGAGCGGATGCCGGAGCGAAGGATCGGCTTCTGTGTTTCTTGAGAGCTGTTGGGGTCTTCTATGGACGCGTTGGCGTTGGTGCTGATCTCTGGTTGTGTGTTGCTTACCGCCTACTTGACTTACGGGCGATGGCTTTCACGGCGCGTCTTCAACCTCTCAGACGACAACCCGACGCCGGCGACTACCCGCGCCGATCGCAAAGACTTCGTCGCGACCGCGAAGTCCGTCGTCTTCGGCCACCACTTCACCTCCATTGCCGGCACCGGGCCCATCATCGGACCCGCGATCGCTGTCATGTGGGGTTGGCTCCCCGCCATCCTCTGGGTGATCCTGGGTTCGATCTTCATCGGTGCCGTTCATGATCTCTCTGCTCTTGTCATCTCGCTCCGCCACAAGGGGCGGTCTATTGGCGACATCGCCGGAGAGATCCTGGGCCCGCGAGCCCGTCTCCTCTTCCTCTGCATCCTCGTTGTGGCCCTCTGGATGGTGTTGGCGGTTTTTGGTCTCGTGATCGTCGCGGTCCTCCGTCAGTATCCCGCCGCGATCGCGCCTGTCCTCTTCCAGATCCCGCTCGCATTGATCATCGGTCTCCTCATCCACCGCGTCGGCAAATCGATCGTTCTTCCCTCTATCACCGCGCTCGTGCTCATGCTTGCGTCGGTTGTGCTGAGTGCACAAGCAGAGTCCATCGCAGGCCTGCACTGGCTCCAAAAACTGAACACAACCCTGGCCGCCCAGCCCAACTGGGCTTGGCTGCTCGCCCTACTGGCTTACGCCTACATCGCGTCGGTTCTCCCGGTGTGGAGCCTCTTGCAGCCGCGCGACTATATCAATGCCATTCAGCTCATTACGCTGCTCGTGCTTCTTGTTGCCGGCCTCGCTGCCGCGGCGATCTTTGGTGGCGTGCCGCTGCTTGACGAACCAAGCAATGCGGTGGGCAGCGTGGTGGATTTACAGCACATCGAACGCCCCGAACTCTCCATCGTTGCTCCGCTAATCGACTGGACTCCGCCGGGCGCTCCGCCGCTCCTGCCTGTTCTTTTTATCACCATCGCCTGCGGTGCTTGCTCAGGGTTCCACTGCCTCGTCGCCTCAGGCACCACCTCCAAGCAGGTCGAGCAAGAATCACACGCGAAGCCCGTCGGCTACGGCGCCATGCTCACCGAGGGCTTCCTCGCCACACTCGTCATCGCTGCTTGTGTCGCAGGACTCTCTCTCGGATTCCTTGTGACTCCGTCATCAACCAACCAGTTCTCCATTGGTCGCGATCAGCATCACTCAACCGGTTACTCTATCCCTCCATACGAGATTGATTACATCTTTTTTCAAAGTACAGATAGGGTAGCCAGCGGCTTATACATCGCGAGCGTGCGCGACGCTAAGAGAAGCCGAGAGCATCGCCTCGAAATGGAGCGATTGCACGAAGAAGGCATGCTTGTCAACAATGCAATTGATCCATCTCTTCTTGGATCTGGGATTGTTTTGGATGAAACATCGTACACGCAAGCACCAATCATCTTGGTCGAAACCGAACAAGGTGACTTTGTGGTGGGTCCTTCCTCTGCCTATCTGTCCTCAACGCCAACCCGCAACGCATTCTACCCCTCATGTCAATCTTCGAATTCTCTTGCCAACAAAGTCGGTGCCTTCGTTCAAGGTGCTGCGAACTTCCTCAACGCCCTCTCTATACCACTTAACATCGCCATCGCTCTGATGGCTGTCTTTGTCGCCTCTTTCGCCGCGACGACCATGGATACGACCGCGCGCCTTCAGCGTTACGTTGTTCAAGAGCTTTCTCGCACCTTCCTTCCGAAACGAAAGTCCACCGACTGTCCCAATTGCGCCTATGACTGCGCGAACCTGAATACCGACAAACAACGAGCCGTGACCGTCGGGGAGCGGTCCAAGGTCGCTGCAACCACCTGCCCCGAGTGCAACACAACCTTCACCTTCGATACACCCGAGCGAGCCACGATTGCTTCGACGCGGTCTTCGATCCTTAACCCCTTCCGCTGGCTCGCAACGACTCATGGTGCGACGCTCTTTGCCGTGATGACTGCAGCGTTCCTCGCGCTCATGCCGCCTGACTTTGATTTTTTAGGCTGGTCGCTCGAGAACGCCGGGACAGGCGGTTTGGTTCTCTGGCCGATCTTCGGTGCTATCAACCAACTCCTCGCTGGCTTCGCCTTTGTGGTGATCCTGGCTTGGCTGACGATGACGAAACGTCCGGTTTGGTTCATTGTTCCCCCGGCCACCATCATGCTGCTCGTCCCCGCCGGAGCGATGATCTGGCAGGCGTTCATCGGAAACAGTGACAACCCGAGTTGGCTGAACCAGGAGAACTATTTCCTCTTAACGATCGCGCTGCTCGCGCTGGCCCTCGAAGTGTGGCTTGTGACCGAAGCGGTCGTTCGACTTCCTCGACTCCGCGCTCTTCGGCATAGCACTGGGGTTTAACCCTCATTGCTCCACATGATTTCTATCAAAGCGTATCTCGAAACAAACGTGCACAACCTGTCAATTGCGTTCATGTTCGGTTGCGCAATGTCGCGCCGTGTCGAAGCGTGTTGATTTCATGTCGTTTGATGTGTGATACGCATCCGTTGTGCGCAGAAAAAAACCGTCGATGAAGGGCTCCGATCCCTCATCGACGGCGTGCCACGGCTGACGCCGCGATGTCTCCTGCCGGGCCTCGCCCAGCTCTCTCTCTGCAGGCTGTATGCTATCCGCCGGCCCTCCGATTTGCTATGCCCCATCTAGACAACGTCCGGGAGGACTTGGTTTGTAAGTAATTGTTGAAAAACATGTTATGAAAGAAAATCTCACCCAAGAATCCTCGAAAAAACTCGTCCGAGTTGCCGTGGCGCTCATTCTGCGCGACGCCAAGCATAATGCGAACAAGTTGTCTACAGATGGAACGGACAGGGAGATCCTGATCACAAAGCGGCCTTCTTCAACGGTCTACCCTGGTTGGTGGGAGTTCCCGGGTGGAAAAGTCGAGCAAGACGAGGCTCCGGAGGCTGCCGCTGCCAGGGAAATCTATGAAGAACTGGGTGTTCGGATCCTCGGTTTAATTCCCCTAAATGAGGTGCATCATGTGTACGAGCATGCAGCCGTTCACTTGCATGCTTTTACATGTCGGCTGGCTGAGAATTCGCCCGAGCCACAGAACCTAGAAGTTGAGGCTCATCAGTGGATTCCTGTTGGCGATTTGCCCTACGAGCCGTTTTTGCCCGGGAACACGGAGATCGTCGAGGCCCTTCAGTCTCTTACTGGCTGATTGCGTACGTCAAGTCTCCGATGGCGGTGATGACTGCAATCATGAAGAGCACCGCGAGAAGGATGACAAGACTTTGCATCCTCTCGGCACGCGCTCTGGCTGCACGCAGCGATGCACGTTCTTCGGGGTTCGCAGAAATGGTCTGTTCGGCCT
>JBCDAP010000172.1:0-5020 GCA_039185335.1 Planctomycetota bacterium
CAGAGTTCTGAGCCGATCATCTTCGCATGAATCGTGGTCAAAAAAACAGCAATGCACAGCAACAAGATCGCTGGGATATGAAGCAAATAAGCCGCAAGCCATAGCTCGTATGCAAAGTCGCTCAGCATTTTTGTGAACTGCATGTTGGTGTACTGCTCGATAACCGCGCTCATGACTGATACGTGGCCGATAGCAAAGTAGAAGCTTGCAACCAGATAGCACACCAACCCCGCGCGCATAGCGAGAAACCGAGTTTCTTCTTTGTTTATGAGCTGAGCATTTCTTCCCGAATCTCTTACTACGAGTGAGCACTCAGGACAGTTTTCTCCCTCGGTCAATCCTTGCAGATCATAACCGCAGCGAACGCATTTACCGAGCGGTGCGAACGAGCCTGTGTTGTCTGGGAATTGAGTCACACTTGTACCGTTCTATAGCATGTCGAAGCCGGCATTCGAAGCGTGGAGTGGTGATCATGCCTTCAATCAATCACCATGCCACCCTTGATCCGCTTCAGATCCTTGCCCACGCTATTAAAGAAGTTGTAGTAAAAGATCACGGTCAGAATCGGGCAAATCATGAGTGGTAGGGCGAGCAGGCCAAAGATCGACGTCTGCAGCATTGCGCTTAAAGCAATAACCGCAATGGCAAGTAAAAACGGCGCGACGATGAGTGTCGGGATGAGCCACATGAGGGTGATTGCCCGAGCTGCCAGCTTCGGGTTCGGTAGACGTTGTGCGATCGATTTTGCGTAGAGAAAGCCGGCAAAGAAAACCGTCAAGAATGCGCCGAATGCAGCGAGGCCGATCGGGATCGAGAGTAGGGTGAGCAATACCACATTGGGCAGCAGAGCCGAAGGAATGCTCAGCACGGTAGCGATCGCACCAACCATGACCGCGACACGAACCACCATACGCGACACCGGCTCGTTCTCATCTGTTTCAACTTCTCTTGATGAGAAGAACCACCACCCACCATAAAAAAACGCATACGCCAAGAGGGTCGACAGATTCGTAAGGATCGTGAAACCGGTTGGCGGGTTTTGCGGGTTGTACTGTCCTGAAGCACTCAAGGTGAAAGCAATCACGACTGCGATAATCACGATCAGAATGCTGACTAAAACATACGCCTTGATCAGTTTGGTTCCATTGAGCAACGAACTCACAAAGCCAGAAGTTGCGTTGACCAGCTGCCGCTCCGGCTCCGAATCTTCTACCGGCGTTCCGCACTCGGGGCAGAGCCCAGTGCTTGGAACACCCGCCAGGTTGTATAAGCACACGTAGCAATACCCAGCTTGCACAGTGCTCCGAGTGTCTCGGTTCGGATCGTTGTACACATCCGCAGGTGAAACTTCTTCAAGCTCGTACGTGTCATCAAATTGGTTCATGGTTTCTCCCGACAAAGTGATCAGCACGATGCAAGTACTTATCTAAAATATAGTAACAAATTAGTTCCTCTCCGCTCCGCCTCGCTTACGATCTTGCCATACAGCAGTTGAATCGCCTCTTCTCCTTGTCATCACACCACCGACTGCCCGCGCACCATCTGCATGATCTGCCCCGGCCCGATGTTGCGGCTGGTGCGTTCGACCTCCGGCTGGTGCTGCGCGAACAACGCCTTGCCGCGTTCGTACTCGCGCTGATAGATGGCTTTCAGGTCGATCGAATTGAATGAGCGCCCACCGGCGTAGTACTGCTTTGCCGCTTGTCCTAAGCCGTAGGTCGTCGCGAAAGTAAACGCCGCCGAGGTGGTTATCTTCGCGAACTTCCCAGCGTTTTTGCCCATAGTCTTTTTGGCGAGCTTGCCGAACAGGTCACGGGCGAAGCCCTCGACGACCTGCCCGGTCATGCCGACGCCAGCGACCGCGAGGAACTCGCGGATGTGCCCGCGTCCGAGCGAGTGGCCGTGCGCTTTGCCGATGTTGAACACGAGTCGTCCTTGCATCGCGATGATCGCCACGGTGGAGAGCTTCTCGGGCAGGAGCTCGAGCGCCGACGTCAGGATCGCGTTGCGGAGGATCGACGCATCGAGTTCCTTGTCGCGTTGTTGTTCAGCGGTGGGCGCACTCGCGGCCTGAGCGCCCACGATCGCTCCGCCCGCCGCTCCAGCAACCGCTGCCGCTTCAAGTTGGATGCCGCGCGCCACCTCGGATTCCTCGAGCTGCAGCGGTGGGGGAGCTGCCGCAAGGTCCGCATCGCTCGCCGGGTCGCCCAGCAGTTCACGCGCGACTTCCGCCGCTTCGTCTTCCTGCGCCTTCGCAGCCGGCGTGTCGATGTTCAACGCCCGGCGCAACGTCGACAAGAATTCTCGTTCCTCAAGGCTCGTCACGCCGTCCGCGTCGCACACCGCGATCGCCATCTCGTGCGCCAGGTTCGCGAGCTCCGGAGTGTTCAGCTTGGGTGCCTCTTCGGCGAGCGAGGTTTGTTTGAGCATCACCCGCTGATACACCTTCGCGTGCGAGGCTCCATCCAGCGTCTCGAAGAGGTTCTTGATGTGCTCGCGCTCGTGATCGTGCTTCTCGCCGTCCGCGAACGCTGCCAGCACACAGATTGTCGCGATCGCTTCCGCCTGTTCTTCGGTCATCATCTCGATAGATCTCCTTCACGCAGCCGATGTCGTTCCTTGGGCATCACGGCCCGCCGCTTGCACCGTTCGACCGATCGCCATCCTACAGTTCATACGCCGATGATCGCCCAGACTCCACATCCCGGTGCTCCGACCGAACCCGTGTGGTCCAATCCGCACATCGGGATCGCTCACGCCATCGGTCCACTCCAGCTCAAAACCAACCTCCTTCTCGCTCCCGTCGCGAACTATTGCGATCTCGCGTGGCGCGTCGTCTGCCGGGAGCAGGGCGGCCTCGGGCTTGCCTGCACCGACCTGCTTTCTCCCCACGGCCTCCTCCGCGGCAACGCCCAATCCCTCGACCTCGCGGCCACCAATGAGCTCGATTCGCCCATCTGCATGCAGCTTTACGGCGGCGATTCGGACATCCTCGCCGAGGGCGCCGTTTGGGCTGTCCGCCACGGAGCCGACGTCATCGACATCAACATGGGTTGCCCCGTCGACAAGGTCACCAAGAAGGACGGCGGCTCCAAACTCCTCTGCGCACCTGACAAAACCACCGCGATGGCTTCGCGCCTCGTGCAGGCTGTCGGACGTGAAAGCAAGGATCGCGTGCCGGTGACCGCGAAGGTGCGCCTCGGGTGGGACTCATCGTGCCTCGTCGCGCCCGAGCTTGCCCGCGAACTCGAGAAGGTCGGCATCGCTCAGGTGACCGTTCACGGGCGCACAACCGAACAGAAGTTCAAGGGCGAGATTGACCACGCCGACATCCGCGACGTCGTCCAGGCGGTCGATCGCATCCCCGTCCTCGGCAACGGCGATGTGATCACACCAGAATCTTGCATCACGATGATGCAGAAGACCGGATGCACCGGCGTGATGATCGGACGCGGTTCCTTCAGCGCCCCCTGGTTGTTCGATCAATCCTGGAAGATACAGACAACAGGGACTGCGACACCCGAACCGAACGAGGAGCAGAAGGTCGCGATCATCCGCCGGTACCTGGATCTGATGGTCGAGTACCGCGGCAAGAAGTATGCGATGACACATATCCGCCGGCGCATCACCTGGTTCGGCAAAAAGCTATCGCCTTGCAAACCAATGAAAGAAGCGGTGCGCACATCGGAGACACCCGATGATGTTCATCGCGTCCTTGATCGTTTCCTTGAAGGCGGATTACGCGTCTGGCCCGCCGGTTCGAGCCAGAAACGACGCGAAGCAGAACGCCTCAAGCGGGGACAGCCGCTTTAGCGAAGATCAATCCCAAAACGTGTGCCATTGGTAGCTTGTCTACCAGTGCTTGTTTAGGTTGGCGTTCCCGGAGCATTGGCAGCAAGCTGCCAGTGGCACACAAGAAAAATTCTGCAAATCAGTACTCTCTATTTCACCGCCATCGCGACCATCGAGACCATGGCCATGCCCTGGTTGTCAGCCGACGCAGCGTAGTTGAGCAGCTCGACTTCCGAAGCGTCGGTGAGCTGGCAAGCAGCAAGGATCGTTCCGAGCCCCGACCAACGCGACCAGTTGCCCGCCCAAGTCAATGAAGGCAGCACTTCCTCGTAGCGACCTTCCTTGATCATCTTGATGTGTTCGCGATCGTGGTTTATCAGCTTCTCGCGGAACGCCTTGGACTGATCGTTATCTTCCGCGAACGACTGCTGGTCGCCGAAAGCTTTGCCCACGTGGCTCAGCTCTGTCGCAGCCACGATGAGCGTCTTGCCGGGCAATGAAGAGATCGCAGATTTGAGCACCTCGATAAACCGCTCCATCGTCAGATCGTCATCGTTCCGCGGCTTACCCTCGTTCATGAGCGGGTTGTAGAGCAACGCGCCGTACACTGGCGGATAAGACGCTTTGTCCGAGCCATCTGCTTGACCGAACACGTGCTGAATCCACGGCACCTGCAGCTCGATCGAAGACTCGCGTTCGTGATCGTACTTGTCACGATACAGGCGATCGGCGTCTTCGGATCCGAGCTGCTCGCGGATCGCCGTATCCAGGTCCTTGGCCAAGGGCGATGTTCCGAGCGGGGTTTCGTACCCCTTATCGCACCCGACGACGCCCGTGCCGCGTCCGTGCTGGTTCAGGCCCAGGATGACCACACGATCAGGGCGATCGACCACCCGCATGCGTCCGTACGCGTGCGCATAGTTGAGCCAACCGCGTCCGTAGTCTATTGAGGGCACGATCACAGCTCTTGGCAGCGCATCGAAACTCGGATCAGGGGCGTTCTCGAGTGCTTTGTTCATCCACTGATCAAAGAACTCACGGAGCTTCGTAGGACCTTCCGTGGCCTTCTGTTCGTCCGTTGCGTTGCCTTCGTAAGCCTGGTTCACCAAAGCATCCGCAAAGTCCGCGGTCGGCCCGGGAGGCAGGGTGTCCGAGTTGTCGAAGTCAGACTTGAGTTTGTCGATCATCGCATCGAATGTGGGCCCCTCCAGGAAGCCGGCCCCGTCCA
>JBCDAP010000173.1:0-4994 GCA_039185335.1 Planctomycetota bacterium
ACGAAAGCGTGCCGTTGAGGCCCTCGGTCTCGAACCGCCACTTCTCGTTGATGTCCCATCGCACAAAGATCGCCGGCACGACCAGCACATCATCCTCAAGACGTGAACTCACCAGCACGCCGCCACCGACCGTCAGGGAGTCGCCGAACCGGTAGCTTGCCACGACCAGCCCGCCGCCCGTCGCTGAGTCGCCCATCTCGGCCTCGTCCTCCCAAGAAAAGTTGACGAAACCGCCTCCGAGCAAAGACCAATTCTCATCGATTTTCCAACGCACGTTTCCCGAGAAGCTCAGCCCATACACCTCGTCAAAGAGGTCGGGTTCACCAGGCACCAGCAAAGCACCATCGACATCGTAATCATCGATCCGACCTGCGATCTGCCAGTTCAAGCTCACATCATCCGACAGCGAGTACCCGTTGTTTATGCTCAGCGGGTACGAAGCCACGCCGATTGACCCTGCAACTCCATCAAAGTCAGCATCGAACCGGATGGTCGGATCGAATTCGACAGAGAGAGCAACGCCTCCGCGTTCCGTCTGCCCTTCCTGAGCTCCCAGTCCAGTGACCAGAACCAAACTGCCGCACGCCGCCGTGATCACTCGTTGCATTTTCATTGCTCCTACTCAGAAGGGAATCAAGTAAGTGTACACAAACTCATTGATAGGAGTCAGGTTCGCGGTGCCCAAAGCAGCAGATTCATGTCCAACAACACATTGTTCAATTCACATCTCCCGCGCTTCGGGAAGCCCGAGCACATCGACCAGAAGAGCGTGGGTGTCAGTGAGGTGTCCAACTGAATCGAGTTGCTCTGAGCCCACCCCGATCGCGGTGGCGATGACATGCTCTGCGGTGTGATTGCCCGAGACAAAGCTGATGCCCGTGTGGTTGGCAAGCACAGAGCCGAGCACATGATGCGTGCCGCGCAATGCTTTGAAGGCATTGACCGTCTCGCCACCCGCGGCACGCGTGATCATGCCGAGCTCGTCGTCGGTCAGCCTGATCGAAGTTGCTTTCTCGATCTCTTCACCGAGACGTTCAAGATCTGTGCCACTCGCTGACTCGAGTACCGGCTTGATCCGAGACATCAACGTGCTGAAAGAAGCTGTCGCGCGGTCAAGCTGGGACATTCCCTCGATGCTCTCATCCCCGTAGAGCGTCATATTGGGCGAAGCGTTTCCGTGATCTGTCGTTACGATCAGCAGGGTGTCGTCCCGATCAGCCATCCATTCCAGAACAGCACCCAAAGCCTCGTCGAACGCGAGCTGATCATTGACGATGCCCGCCGCATCGCACGAGTGGGCCGCATGGTCGACCCGCGCACCCTCGACCTGCATGACAAACCCGTCCGCGAATTGTTGGTCCATCCGTTTGAGCGCCGCGCGGGTCATCTCTGAGAGCGAGGGCTCGGTCTCGGGTCGGTCAAGCTCGTAGGAAAGGTGGCTCTCCTTGAATATGCCGAGAAGACGTCCGCTGTTGTCCTCGTTTGCAGAGGCGAGCTCAGCCGCGTTTCGCACCACTCGGACGCGAGGTGCTGCTTCGAGCATCTCGTCAGAAAAATGTCTCGCTCCTCCGCCCAACACCACATCGATCTTTCGATCCAGGATCTGCTGGGCGATCTGATCCTCTTTGCTGCGTCGGTCGACATTCGCCACGAACGCGGCGGGTGTCGCGTGTGTGACCCGGCTCGTCGTCACCAACGCCGTCCCTCGACCAGTCCGTTTCGCGCGAATCCAGATCGGCTCGATCGTGTTCCCTTCGGGCGACACCGAAATCGCTCCGTTCCTGCATCGTTGCCCGATAGACCAAGCCGACGACGCCGCGGCGGAATCGGTGACCTCAGAGTTCGCCGAGTGCGTCATCGCAAACACTGTCCGAGATCCTTCGTTCTGCATCAGTCGAACCCAGTTCGTCCGTTGCCCGCTATGCCTCATCTCATGCACGCGATCGGCCAGCTGGAAAGAGCCGATCGACATTCCATCAGAGACCATAAAAATCACGTTCTTGGTACGTCCGGTGCGTACACGGTTCGGCTGAGCGTTTAGACCGGGCGCCACAAAGGCCGCGAGTCCTGCCGCGGTTGCGGTTGCGAGAAAAGCCCGGCGGTCAACGCCGTCCTGGAAAGGCTGCTCGGTCATCATCTCTTCTTTCTTCCTGGGATCATGGTGAGTTCGAGGCCGACTTCGATACGGTCAACATACCAACTGCGCTCCGTGCCGATTTATGCTTTCAGACTCGCATCTGCCTGGCATACAACCACCATTCGATGACCCCCAACACCATGGCCACGAGCACAAACCATCGCCAGATCTCACGAGGGGCAGCCGCTCCGAGCCCCGCGGCTTCTGCATCTGCTCCAGCGACATCGAGTTGCTCTGAGGTGTCGATTTTGCTTTCCTCGACCGAAAGCAGATTGACACCGATCAACAGCCCACTGTCCGCCGAGCCGATCTGATAGACGCCGACCTGTTCGAACACGCCGGCTCGAACTTCACCTCGCTCGGTCGCGGCAACTGTTCTTGGTTCATCGGGTCCGCCCTCAATGGAAACCTCAATACCTGGCTCGAAACCCCCAACCACCACCGCTTCGTTGGTCCTGTATCCACGTCCAGCCGCCGATTCGCCCGACAGAGTCAGAAAGTCGACCGCGTTCGCCATGAACACGGGGAACGCCAGTTCGCGCCACCAGTTCGACCTCCCGAGATCCGTTCCAACCACCAGCCGGCGTAAGCCTCCCGCTTCGACAAGCATCACGAGCGCTCCCGCAGGACCCGAAGCCAGTTCCTCCGTGACAACATTGGCGTTTTCGTCACCCTCGTACCCGACTTCGAACGGAGAGCCGATCCGAACATCGCCCAGCGTCACATACCGCATGACCGGGTGCGTGCGTTGCCAGATTGAGACGGGGGTGACGCGATCTCGAAACTCCTCAGAAACACCTACCAGCAGACCGGGGATCGGCAATCCAGCCCCGAAAGAGAGCGTTGCGGTTGTTGGCAGCTGCTCGGGTTTGACCCTATCGAAGACGATCAGATCGAACCGTGCCCAGAATTCCGCCCCGGCTGAACTTGTGTATTCCGTTTCAGTAAAAGCACGCAATTCCGCCGGCTCGAGCGCCGCGAGCACATCGCGCAACGCGTACTCGCTTGCTGTCGTCGCCGCGCCGGGCTGCACCACAGCGATCCTCGCGCCATCGACCGCTTCGATCACCAACGAAGCCCGGTTATCGCTCGCCAATGCATCGTCCGAATCAAGCTCGATCTCGAGCAATCCGCCCACGCGGGTCTGGATCGAAAAACTGTCAGCCCACTCCTGGTTTCCACCCAACGAAAACGCCTCTCGGTAGATCTCGCTCCCATCGAGCGTGCCAACAATCACCGACGCACCCTCAAGATCGCTCGCATTCTGCACGCGAACGAACACACGCACGGTGCCAGGATCCTCATAGTCCCGTCGTGCGGCCAACGCCACGATCCCAAGATTCTTCTTCGAGGCTTCCTCCTCCGGTCCAACTCGCAGGAACGTAACCTCCGCACCTCGCAGGCTGGGCTGCACCACCGTGCTTGAGCGATCCGGATCCGCTTGGCCGTCCGAGATGACAACGACCCGCGCTCCTCCCTCGCTCGCTCCTTCACCTCCCTCACCAATCCGCAACAAGTAGGCCTCGACCACACGCAACGCCTGGATCAAACGCCCCTCTTGGTCGCTCTGGTTGATCGCCTCGATCGCTGCTTCCGCTTGTCCGCCATCGCCCGTGAAAGTTGTGAGCGTTCGAGCTTCCGAACCGAACGAGATTACCATCACCTCAGCGCCTTCGTTCGTGGCCCTGCGGACGAGCTCTCTCGCAAGCATCTTTGCCCGATCGAGCCTCGATTCTCCCCCGATGTCTTCACCCGCATCGCGAGCTCCCATCGATGCGGATCCATCGATCACCACAATCACTCGTTCGGAGGGAAGTTGCTCGAGATCCATGGCGGGGCGAGCGATCGCTAAAACGAGCAGGATGACAATCAGCAATTGCAGCAACAACATCCAGTTGAACTTGATCCACTGGAAGGGCGTGTTCACCTGGAGATCTTTCACCGCCGACTTCCACAACAAAGTGGACGAGACCCGAACGGGGCGACGGCGCAGCTTGAGGAAGTAGAGCGAGACGAGCAAAGGCACCGCGATCGCTCCCGCGATGATGCCAGCTATCGGTGCCAGAAACGTCACTGCGAGGAACATGTGCAAAGCCTACTTCTCCCTGTCGAATCAGGCACGATCACAGTAGATCACGAAGGTACCGTCCTGTGTGCGAGGCCTCCACCTTCGCGACAGCTTCGGGCGTCCCGCTCGCAACGATGGTTCCTCCGCCCGACCCGCCCTCAGGGCCGAGATCGACAATCCAGTCCGCGCGTTTGATGACATCGAGGTTGTGCTCGATCACCACAAGGGTGTTCCCTGCGTCCGCGAGGCGATCCATCACCTCGGTCAACCGTTTGATGTCTTCGAAGTGCAGTCCTGTTGTTGGTTCGTCGAGCACGTAGAGCGTGTGCGATCCCATGACCACACGCTCTTCGCTCGCGACCTTCGGGATCTCGCCCTTTGCCTGGAGTTCCTTCTCTTCTGCTAATGCCTGAGCTGCCCGCAGAGCCGCGACTCCTTTGCCAAGTTCTGTCGCGAGCTTTACACGTTGCGCCTCGCCGCCCGAAAGCTGCGTTGAGGGCTGCCCAAGAGTGAGATACCCCAGCCCGACGTCACGAAGAGCGGTCGAGAAGCGGTTGATCTTCGGATGGTTCTCAAAGAAGCTGCACGCTTCTTCGACCGTCATTGCAAGGACCTCCGCGATGTTCTTGCCGCGGTACTGCACCTCAAGTGTTTCTCGGTTGTATCTCGTCCCGTGGCAGACCTCGCATTCCACGAACACGTCCGGCAGGAAGTGCATCTCGATCTTCTTGACACCTTGCCCCTGGCACGACTCACACCGCCCGCCCTTCTCGTTCAACGTGAAGGGCG
>JBCDAP010000174.1:0-4954 GCA_039185335.1 Planctomycetota bacterium
CACGATCACGCCGATGGCGAGGATCCAGAACCCGGCGAGGACAGGCAGCACCCATTTGCCACCGGTGCGTTTCACGCCTGTCCGATCTGGAGTTCGTTGATCGCGCCCATGGCAAGGCCGTGGAGTTTGACGTCGCCCACGACGATCCCTCGGTTCTTTTCGAGCCCGGCACCGTGAGAGAAGTCGAGTTCGAGGCCCGCGATGTCGGTGACCGCGCACCCCGCCTCACGCGCCACAATCGAGCCCGCAGCGTGATCCCAAATACGCTCCACGTAAGGCTTGCCCGGTCGTGGGAGTCGGAGGTAGAGGTCGCCCTGCCCTCGCGCCACGACGGCGTACTTCGCCTGGGAATCCAAACGTGCAGGTTCGGCGGCTTCACCAAGACGCTCGAGGATTCGCTCCGCGTCGTCATGGCTCGTGTGACCCGATTCCGCGGATTCGCACATCCGCACCGGCTCGCCATCGCTCCGCTCGAGGCGGCGGATGTGCGCGGGTTCGGCGCCCGGTTCGTCGGCGGGATACTCCCAGCAGCCCTCGCCCGCGATCGCGACATACATCGAACCGTTCGGATCCTTCTCATCTAGCGGGAAGCTCTGGTCGCGTGACAGATTGGGGCATCCCAAGACGCCCAGCACCGGATCGCCGTGCTCGATCCAACCCAGCGCGACAGCGTACTGTTGATTGCGAAGGAAGCCTTTGGTGCCGTCGATCGGATCGAGGGTCCAGAAGCCGTGTTTGTGTTGTTGAGAATCCGCGTTGCCGAGGTCGATCGCGTCCAAGACAGCGTCCATGGTGGCTCCATCCCAGACGCACGAGGCCGCGTCGAGCACTTGATCAGCCACGGAGGTGTTGCCGGCCGCGATCTGCTCGCGGAGCTCGTGGGCGTCCTCTTCGCCGACCATAGGGCAGGAGCCCAGCAGGTCTTTGAGCGTCCACGCGACGACCGCCTGGCTGGCGAAGTCGGCCACGGTCACCGGTGAACGGTCATCCTTTAGAAGTGACTGCACATCGGCAAGGCGTGCCTGCACTTCTCGGCATACGACGGATGCCCGGCTCACGGCCAGCTTGGCCGCCTCGATACGTTTGGTCTGCTCGCTCATGCTCCCAGCGTAGGGCAGGTCGGCTGGGTGTGCTCGGTGCTCACCGACGCCGTTGAGAAATCATCGCGACACCGGCCAGGGAAAGGAAAGCCGTCGCAGGTGCTGGCACAACAGACACGCGGATCGCGTCGATCACGATCCCGGCGAAGTTGTTGTTGCTTCCGAATGCCGAGAACCGCAGTGTCGCAACCGATGCGTCGGCGACAAAGGTCGACGAGAACGTAAACAGATCGAACGCATCGGTTGTATGGGCGATCGAATCTGACAGAACCGCCGAGCTGGATGACTCGACCTCGATGTCTAGATTGGCGAAGGAGGCGTTGGAGTTTCGGGCGTACAAGAAGACCAGTTCGTACTGCGTCCCGGCCGCGGTGGCCAGCTCGGTCGAGAATGTGCCCGCTGAGTTGCCGTAGGTGTCGATCAGGATGTCACCATCGATCGGGTTGCCTTCGGGGCGAGCATTGGCGTTCGCATAGTCAATGGTGCCCGACTCGACGGTCCAAGTAGCTTCAGAAGTGACAAATGTAGAAGGAGCCGCCACTGTTGTGAACTGCGGCGTTGAGAGCGACTCGAAGCTCTCGAAGAAGATCGTGTTTGCGGATGCTGCGGATGCAAACGCTGAAGCGAGCGCAACGGTGGCAATGGTGGTGGGACGCATGCTGTCTCTCTCTGCAGGGGTGCGGTTGTGACTCTCCTCCGTCGCTGTGCGAGCGACGGCCGAGAAGAATCATGGCCTATGGGCAGAGGAGATCAACCAAAAATGGCAGCGGATCGCGAAACAGACCGCTTTGTAGGACTTTGATCGGATAACGAGATAAGTGCTGTCCCTGGGGTTGAGCCGATCGAGTCGGGGTTCAGCCGGTGACAGAGCGATTGAGGACGTTCGCTTCGAGATAGCTCACGCACTCGGCCACGCAGGCTTCCAAATCGTTCTCAGCGGGCTTTAGTACAAGCTCGGCGTTCGCGGGAGCTTCGTACGGATCGTCGATACCCGTGAAGCCCTTGATCTCGCCCGCGCGGGCCTTCTTGTACAGGCCCTTCGGATCGCGCTCTTCGCAGACCTCAAGGGGAGTATCGACGAAGACCTCGATGAATTTCAGGCCGGCGTCCTCATGGATCTTGCGGGCCTCGTCGCGATCCTTGGTGTAGGGGCTGATAAATGAGGAGAGAGTGATGCAGCCGGCATCTGCGAAGAGCTTGGAAACCTCCGAGATGCGGCGGATGTTTTCTGCACGGTCTTCGGCCGAGAATCCCAGGTTCGAGTTCAGCCCCATGCGGATGTTGTCGCCGTCGAGGCGGTAGTTGAAGATCTTGGCCTGAGCGAGGACCTGCTCGAGGGCGCAAGCGATCGTGGACTTGCCCGAGGCGGAGAGTCCTGTGAACCACATCGTGCAGCCGACGGTGTTGAGTCCGCCCCAACGCTCGTCGCGGGTGATGATGCCCTCGTGCCAGTGGAGGTTGGTGCCCTTGATCTCGGTCATCGTGTTCTGCCTTTCGTGCGGTCTCTCTCGGAAAACATGGACCCATTCGGGTCCGCGACAGTAGAAGCAAATGCCCGATCCGGCAACACCAAACGAACATCACCGCAGAGAAACACGAGAAAGAACGCCTCCCAAACAGGGACGCCGGAAGCCCAACGAGGAGCGATCCGGGCGGTAGACTCCTACCCCGTCCCCGCACACAGCAGAGCGAAGCCATGACCAAAGCCAAGACGACTCCGGATGCCAAGTCACCTCAAAGGACGCCCATGCCGCTCTGGGCGATGGGCATGCTCACCCTCCTTGTGAGCTTGGTGGCTTGCACGGTGCTCGTTGGGTCGGGCTTGGACTTCTTCGAAGCGCCAGGGTGTACCGCGGACAGCCCGTGCTCGAAGGCGGCGGATTCGAAGTTTGGCTCGCTGCCCTTCACGGACAATAAGAACGATCGGATCGTGCCCGTGTCGTTCGTTGGGTTCGCGTTCACGATCGGGATGATCGCCATGTGGGTTCGCGGGCTGAAACGCTCCTCCGCGATCACGCCTTGGCTCGCGGGGGCGGGGGCGATGGCCTCGGTGGGCTACCTCGGGATTATTGTTGCCAACGCTGAGGAGTATCTGTGCCCTTGGTGTATCACCGCGCACATCGGGAACATCCTTTTCTTCTTTGTGACGGTGCTGACGGTTTCGGTGATGCCGCGCCCCGAACGAAGACTCGCAGGGATGGTTCCGACGCTAGCAACGAGCGCTGCGGGCTTTGCGATCGCGCTGGTTGTGACGGTTGGTGCCGATGCTGGGCTGTCCTCTGTGAAAGAGGCGGGCATCGAAGCGGAGGGGCAGGACGATATCGCGCAGATTCTCGGTGGCCCCGGCACGGAAACCGGAAAGACAGAACAGCTTACGAGCACGACGGTGACCCCTCCGGTTGAAGTCGAGCCTGTCCCCGTAGTTACCGAGTCAACCGCTTCGCAAGAAGAGTCAGCGCAAGTAGGGACGAAGGTCGCGCCGGTTGTGAATACAGGGCCGCGAGACATCGAGCAGATCCTCGTTGAGCAAGGTCCTTTCAACACGGAAGGCTTCGGTGGGCGTTACATCATCGGCGCCCCAGAAGCAGAACTCCGGATCGTGACTGTCTCAACCTACCAGTGCCCGGCGTGCATCGAGAAGGAAAAAGAGATCGTCCGTTTGATGGAAGAGTTCCCCGGTCGTGTGAATCTCTCTGTGATCCACTCGCCGATCTCGACCGCCTGCAACCCGTACACGGAACGCGACATGCACCCGAACGGCTGCTGGGCTGCTCGTGCTGCTGAAGCGGCCGGGATACTCGCTGGGCCCGAAGGGTTCCGCGCAATGAACAACTGGCTTTACCAAAACCGCGGGACCTTTACTTCGTTTGCGCCTCTGAACCCGGTGATCGATGCGATGGGCGCCTCGCGTGTGGAATTCGCAACCGTGATGCAGAGCGAAGAGACGCTCGATCGTGTCCAGCAGGACATCGAGTTCGCACGCAACACGCTGGGCACTTACCAGACTCCAACGATCTACATCAATGGCGTTGAGTTCCGAGGCTGGCCCAATCCCGACGCGGTCTACAACGCGGGCGTACAGCTGCTCAACTCGGGCCGTCTTGTTGCGAGGCCAAACACAGCGGATTCGATCCCCGGCTATGAAGAGAAACGGATCTGTGATTTCTTCAAGGGCCGCCTCTACAACATCAACTACACCCCGAGGACGACCTACCCCGACGCGATCTCCACGGTCATCAAACCAGCAGATCAACCAATCGCGACATTGGATATACGCGTATCTGGTTCGGTGTTGATGGAAATGACCTGGAAGCTTCAGGCGATCCTCGAAGAAGCGATCGCTTCCTTGCCCGAAACGGTTGCGGTCCGGTTCACCAATATTCACAACCCGTACAACTCGACCTGCAACGGCCAGCTCTCGAATCTCATCGAGCGTCACCGCCAACGCGCGATTGCCGAAGGAAGAGATCCCTCCGGTGTGAAAGACATCATTGGTCCCGAAGCGTGCATGCTGCATCACGCGATCGAGGCGGTGGCCAGTCTTGATTCTGCCGGGGCTGCGATCGAAGTGCGCGATTGGATGCTTCGTCGTGAAGGAGTTGTCACCGAGCAAGATGCTGTTGATCACATCACCAGCACATACTCGATCGAAGAGGACCTGCTTCGTTTGTCGATGAGCAATCCCACCACGATGGCTTCGGTCCGCAGCCAGGGCGAGGCGACCAGCCGACTCAACAACGGCACGCTCGTGCTCTACGTGAACGGCAAGTACATACCGCCTGCGTCTTGGAACAACGACAAGGGCACGCTGGCAACGATTCTCAAAGTTCTGGCCGGTCTCGAAGACGCGCCGG
>JBCDAP010000175.1:0-4937 GCA_039185335.1 Planctomycetota bacterium
CACTCGATGATCTGAAGGTTGGCTCGCGTGGGCGATTGGCTCCGCCGAAGAGCCGTAAACCAGACCCCCTTCTCCGCCATGACACGCTTCATCGGAAGAACCTTGCGAATGTAGCAACACTGGTCGGGATTGCGCTCCCAAAGACGATCCCCATGATCCGCCGTTTGCTGCTCTGCGGTGTACTCCGTCCCGCGATTCACAAACCGCAGACGCGGATAGCGTGCTTCAAGTTTCTCACGAAGACGATGAGTTTCATCAAAGAAGAAATGAGTATCAAGGTAAGTCACCTCGAGCTCCCCTCCAGCGCGGGCAACCATATCGATCAGCGCACACCCTTCCATCCCGAAAGCAGTGGTCAACCCGATCTGCTGGCCGGCAAAACGCTTCAAACCCCAAGCCACGAGCTCCTCTGGCTCGGCGTCAGGAGAAATGTTGTCGGTCGGAATGTCAGCACGGAAAGGATCCGCGGCAACATCCGAGGGCACAGCAAAAGCATTCATTTGCCTATTCCTCTGTGGGGATACGGGAATTCAAGATGGGGCAGTATTGACCACGGCCACCAACGAGTCAAGACAAAACCCAGGTTTCCTGAAGCCGCCGAACAACCAGAACAAGACACCCAGTGAAGCTCAACGCTCGAAAAACGCCTCAGCGGATCGTGTAGAGGCGGAGCATGCCCCGTTCGATCACCATGTCGAGCGTCGAAAGAGCCCCTCCGTCACCTCTGATCGGCGACGCCAAGAGATAGCGATCTCTAGATCGAGTGACGTAAGCACCCGGCGTCTGCTCGCCTGCAGGCATGGTCAGCAGCAGGTCAACAATGGCGGCCTTGCTCTGGACGACCACCTCAAGCGCCTCACGCGGGTCCTTGCCCGCTTCACGAAACTCGCGCTTCGTCCGGTCAGAGATCACCTGATCGTACAGAAGTTCGTGCTCTTCTTTGGTCAATGTTGTGTAGAGATGAGAGATCAGGTGACGAGGTGACTGCGAGACAAGAGTAACCTCACCAGCCTCGGTCACACGCCGAAGAGGATTGTTCTCCTGGGGTTCCCCAAGCGACTCGAGATCAACGAACTGGGCGAGCGAACTCTGCCAACTGGTGTTCGCGACGGTTTTGGACTTCGTACTTCGCCACCCTCGCACCTCAACGATGCGTTCTTCCACGCATGCCGAGAGCGTGAAGAATGCCAAGATCAACAAGATGGCGAGTGTGCGGCGCATCGCTCAGGCGGTCACCTTCGAAGCCGCAGCACTCTCGGTCCCGATGACCGTCGGCTCGCGGCGTCCACGACGCCAACGCCGGCGTACGGGCTGATCATCGGTCTCTGGGTAGTCAGCCCGAGCGTGACAGCCACGGGTTTCCTCTCGTTGATAAGCCGCACGCGCACTCAGAGCACCAACGAGGAGCATGTTCTGTGTCTCCCAGCCGTTGGGATCATCAAAGATCTTGTCTAGGGTGTAGCGAGCCCAGAAATTGAACATCTCCCCGACGTCTAGAAGCTTGCTTCCCGTTCGTTCAATGCCAACATTCCTCCACATTACCGAGCGAAGCGACGTGCGTACATCCGCGAGATCGAGCTCGCCATGATCCGAAATGGGAATATCCGAGATCACTTGAACAGGGCCGGTCCGAGGCGTGTAAGACCACGCGTTGCTGGAACCCTCTCGGAAGAGTTCGGAAACGGTCTCACCCGCCGCCTCGCCCATCACAAGCGCTTCGAGCAACGAGTTGCTCGCGAGTCGATTCGCGCCGTGCATGCCGGTGCAAGCGGCTTCACCCACAGCGTACAACCCTGGGACATCGGTACGCCCCTTGTGATCGGTCACAACACCGCCAATCGCGTAGTGCGCAGCCGGATTGACCGGAATGAGATCGACACCGGGATCAAGATCAAACTGATCGAGACGCTGGGCGATGCCGGGGAAACGCTCAGAAAAGCCCTCGATCTCCCGGCAGTCAAGATAAACACAAGCAGAGGAATCCTCACGAAGCGTCCGATGAATCGCACGGCTCACGACATCGCGCGGAGCAAGCTCGCCAAGCTCGTGAACAGGCTCCATGAATCTCGTGTTGTTCACATCAAGGAGTTTCGCTCCTTCTCCGCGCACGGCTTCCGAAATCAGCGTGCGCGATGCACCCGCAACATAGAGCGTTGTCGGATGGAACTGTGTGAACTCAAGATCACCCACGGTGGCCCCAGCCCGATACGCCAAAGCAATCGCATCCCCGGTCGCCCCTGAAGGATTGGTCGATTCGCGCCAGAGCGTTCCGGTTCCTCCGCCCGCCAAGATGGTGGCACGCGACCAGATCATCTGCAGTCCATACTTCGGATGATGTGTGATCGCGCCAAGGCAAGGCGTTCCCGGCGCCCCATCGAGCGTCAGCAGATCCAGCGCGAAGCAGCGATCGAAGATACGAACAGATGGTTCTTCGCGAACCCGCTCGGCCAAGAACTTAATGAGTTCTCTCCCCGTGGCATCACCATCGGCGTGAATAATCCGGCGTGCAGAATGCCCCCCCTCTCGAGCCAACATCAGCTCTCCATCGGGATGCCGATCCATCCGGAGCCCATCATCAAGCAAGCTCTTCAGGACACCCTGGCCCGCATCGATAATCCGACGGACAAACGACTCATCACAAATCCCTGCCCCCGCTCGAATCGTGTCCTGCAGGTGCGCCTCGGTGCTGTCAGCCGGATCAAGAACGCCGGCAATCCCGCCCTGCGCCCAGCCCGTATTCGAACCATCCCCCTTCGACTTCATCAACACAATCACATCGCCGTGCTGAGCGGCAGCCCGTGCCGCGGACATGCCCGCGGCACCGCCTCCGATCACAAGCGTATCGGTGAAAATCTGCGGCAACAGAATGGAGCGAAAAGGAATCAGATAGCGGCGCTGGTCAAAGATCGCATCCATGGCTGCAGACATGGTATGCCAATTCACCCTCAGCAGGACTCAGCAGACCGGATTTGGTGCTCGAGGCGTCGAGCCCGGAGTTCGAGCATGGCGGGCAGGATCGTCAAACAGGCAAGGAGGGTAAGAATGATGCCAACCGACAGCGTAAAACCCAACCCCGCAATCCCGCGGTGAGACGCCAGCATCATGGCGGCAAATCCGGTCGCCGTTGTCAGCGAGGTCAGCGTGATGGCCTTGCCAGTGCCACCTGTCAGACCAACCGGCCGAGCCGTAGGAGCCGCGCGAGCCCGGTGGATGACATGCACCCCAGCGTCGATGCCAATACCGAACATCAAGGGCAACACAATAATGTTCGCAAGATCGATCGATCGCCCTGTGGCCGCGAGAATCCCGAAGGTCAGGACAAAGCCCACGATGACCGGAAAGAGACAAAGGGCAGCGTCACTCACTGATCGAAAAACACAAAACACCATCACAGCGACAACAACCAACGCGAGCAAACCCGCCCGGATAAACGATTCACGGATGACCGCACTGGAGTAATACACCTGCGCAATCACTCCTGTCGCGTTGGGATCGATGGATGTCACATCATCCATGAACCCACCTAGGAAAGCAGGATCCAGCGGACTCTGAACGCTCTCCGGAAGCTCTGGAAAAATTTCGATGGCGTACCGAGTCTCTCCACCTGATGTATCCAAGAAAGAACCAATCAGATCTTCCGGCAGATCCCCGGGCCCAACAGGCGATTCATCGAGCAAACCGCCGATCTGCGCAAAGAGCTCAGAACGAACCTTGGCGTACCCACTCGAAATCTCTTGCAAACACGTCGGGCAGGCCTCGCTTACCAGAAGCGCGGCACGAGAGGCGCTGGATTCCAACGCTTCGATCGACGCCGATAAACTTTCCGGAGCCACCGAATTCCCACGCCCTGCGTTCCGCGCCAGGCCATTCAACGCATCTGCCAGCGGCATAGCCTCTTCAGGGAACATCTTCGGATGCACTTGAAGCCCCTCAGCAAGCACCAAGCGTGTCTCGGCAATCGCAATATCTTTCAGCGCAGCATCCTCAGGGAACAAAGCACCCGCACCAGCAATACGCGAGACACTAAAAAAACCTCGAAACGCTTCGGCTCGCTCGCGAGCTTCGTCAAATGAATCCGCAATCGAAACCGCATACCACACAGACGTGCCTGTGCGCTCGACTATGCGTTGTTGCCACTGCACCGATGGCGAATGGTCCGCTTGCAGCGCCACAAGATCCGCAGAGAAACGCAGCTTGGAAGCACCGACCACCCCCAACGCCGTAATCGCAAGAGTCACAGCAAGCGTCGTGCGAGGATGAGTCGCGATCACCGTAAGCCATCCCTCGCGAAAAACATCGATTTCGACGTCATGAATGGAACCGATGTGCTTCTCGTGCTTCCCACCAAGAGTCATGAGCGCCGGAAGCACCAAGTACATCGCAACCAGACACAAGAGAATGCCTACAGAAGCAATCATGCCCATCTCGGCAACGCCACGAAAATCCGTAAAAGCAGTAATTGCAAACGCCGCGGCCGTCGTCGCCGCACCCGTCAACATCCCCGGCCCTGTCTCTCGAAACGCATGAGCCCAAGCCGTGCGCACCGGCATAGTCCGCGGCGCGTGCTGCATCGCGGCCGCAAGGTGAATCCCAAAGTCAATACCAAGCCCAAGCAGAATCGCCACGAAGACGACCGAGAGAATCTGCAGGTGCCCGATCGCAAATGTCAGATACCCAAACGTCCAGGAAATACCAACGAGCAGCGCTGCGGCACAGAGCAAAGGCGTCCGTACCATACGGAAAGCGGCAATCAAAAGCGCCGAGATCAGCACAAGGGCGATAATTGATGACATCGTCGAGTCGCGGATCGCAACAGCCGTCTCGTCCGACTCCATGACATCGATGCCAGTCAGGCCGGCCTCAACCCCATCGTGATCCGCAAGAACAGCCTCGATTGCATGCCGAATATCGATGATCGCGGGTTCTGCGGCATTAAG
>JBCDAP010000176.1:0-4924 GCA_039185335.1 Planctomycetota bacterium
CGAACCATGCGTATGGATCGGAAAGCTTGCTCACAAACTCGCCCTGCTCATCGTCAAACCAAGCCGTGCTGAAGTCCGCGGCCAGCACGTTTGCGCCAACCTGGTGGTTGAACTCCTCAGGGGAGCGCATCGAGTCTGCCGCCAACGCCATCGACGGGTTCAGGCGTGACAAGCGCCGAGAGTCGTACCCCTGGTCGACACGGTAGTGGTAGTTCGAAACGATCTCGCCTTCACCGGATTTCCTTGCGTTTGCGTAAGCATCGAAGGTGAATTCAGCGGTGTGACTTGGGCAATAAAACAACTCGTGAGTTGCTACATAGTCGCCATCGATGAGATGACCCATGGCATCCCACTGGGTCTGTTCCGAACGCCCTGGAACGACACCAACGCGAAGGTAGACCGCCTGATCGGCACGAGGGCCACGCCGGGGCATCTCCGAAGCATCCCAGATGCTGGGCATGAGCTTGTCATCAGAATCGATGGCGAACGCCATGGTTCCGATGCCGGCTTCGCGGAGCTGGGTCGCACACTTCACACGCTCGGCCCCGATGCGTGCCGACTCCAGAGCTGGCAGCAGGAACGACATCAGAACGGCGATGACGGCAAGCGAAACCAGCAGGTCAAGGAGTGTGAAACCGCGACATGAACGCCCACTCCGGGTGCTCACGGAAACCATGCCAGCGCGGGATGTCGGGCTCTTAGCGGTCACAACCAACCCCTTTATCGCCCTTTCATCGGAAAGGGACAGACGGGTACACGGTGAGTTTGCCGACGATTCGGCAAAGAATCAACCGCCAACGCCCCGTAAGAGGCAGAATAATACACTTGACAGCCACTTTCGGTATTTTTCTGAGGCTTTACCCTTGCTTGCCTCAGCGCTTATCGGAAGTTTATTCAGCGTGTGGTTTTTTTGTTTTCGGCCCGGAACACGGCATCACCTTGGCACTCGCACGCGTATGGACCATCAGCTATGGACCAGACGAAAGCAGAACACGATCTCGGCCTGATGCGGCGTGTTGCCGCGGATGACGAAGGTGCGGTCGCCGAGCTGTATGACCGCTTTGGTCCATTGGTCTACCGCATGGCGTATCAAGCACTCCCGACGCGTGCCGAAGCGGAGGATGCTGTCCAGGAAGTGTTTGTAAGGCTTTGGCGGACAGCCGCGAAGTTCGATCCCAAACGTGCCTCTTTGGTCACTTGGGTGATGCTTCTCAGTCGTCGTCACATCGTTGATCGTCTGCGGCGCAAGCAGGCGCGCATCAAGGCCGGAAAACTCGAAGAGGCTTGGTCCCCCCCGGCCGATACACCAGAGATGGGCGGCTCGATCGAACGAGACGAGCGCATGGCCGGGCTGATGGAAAAAGTAGAGAAACTGCCAGAATTGCAGCAGATTGTTGTCAAGCGAGCGTATCTTGGAGGACAGACCCTCAAGCAGATCGGCGACGAACTCGGTGTCCCGCTTGGCACCGTCAAATCGGCGCTTTCGAGGGCCCTCACCAGACTCCGCGAGCGGATCAATCCTGAGGAATATGTATGAACAAGAGCATGAACACCCTTCACACCACCGAAGAACTCATCGAGCTGGCGGGACTCGATGCGATGGGTTTGCTGGATGAGAGCGAACGCGAACGTTTCGACCGTTCGTACGACGCCGCTCCGCCGCACGTGCAAGCGGAGATCCGCCGAGCCCAGCACCGCTTCGCCTCGGATCACTCACTTCTTCCCGAAGTCGAGGCCCCAGCAAGCCTTCGTTCTCGTGTCCTGATGCGTGTTCGCGAAGCGATGCTCTCGACAGCGGGTACTGCTGGCTCGATTTCCCAAGCCGGCGTACGGTCTATGCTCCCGATCTGGCGAGCAGCCGCCATTGCCTGCGGCACCGCAGCGCTCGTCCTTGGCGCTTATTCCATGTCCGTCACTGACGAGGCCAATGACATCCTCGCTCAGTTCAACGCGAACCAGTCGCAGCAGCAGCTCCTCGAGACCTCGCCCCGTCTGCGTGAGATCTATCTCTCCGCAAATAAGCGCGACTTCAATTTCCTGCCTGCTTCGAGCGACTTCCAGAGCACGACCCTGACAGCCCGCCTCATGCTCGATCCTGATAACGGACAGGCCGTCCTCTTTATCGGCGGTCTTCCTGAGGCATTTGGTGAGTACTCGCTCGTCGTGCAACCTGCCGATCAGGCCCCCACTCGTCTCGCTGACTTCCCGGCGATCGATGGCAAGGCCCAGGTCAATCTAGACAACATCGATGTCACGACCGCCAATCAACTCATCATCATGGGATCGGACGATCAAGGCAACGACATGCCGATCCTTCGCTCGGGCGACGCCTGATCTCAATCACTTCGCTCATTGCCTCCCAAAGCCTATCGGTCATGGTGGGTTTTTTTTATTCCTGCCTCGAAGCCAACAACTCGGCCGCGATCGAGAGCAGCGATCCCTCCATTTCTCCCAGAAGAATGACGAGCTCTTCGTCGCTCAGATCGAGCGCATGGGCGCATTCACTGATGAGGCGCTCTCGCTCCTTCGGGCAGATGGTTTCAGTCGCTGCAGCCCGATGCCCGCTGAACACAGCGCCGAGCTGCTTTGCCCGCTCTCGGCACTCGCAGAGGAACGTGATCGCTGCGAGACGGGCATCACCAGCTAAACGCTTCAATTCGGTCTCAATCTCAACGGCCTGATCGTTTCCGTCGAGCTTTGGCTCCACCTCAGCGTGAACGTGGAGCGCACCAGGCTCCCGAGTGCCGAAACCATAACCTTCCACCACCATGCTGCCCACCTTGGTCTGTGCCCGAACACACAAAGGCCCACCACGACCCGAGCGTCCGGAACTCGCTGCCGCCACCATGCGGCACACCCCTCACATCGGCACAAATCCCTCTCGCTTTCCAATACTGCTGCGAATTCCTCGGCTGATCGATCCGAGGTATCATTCGCGCATGATTCGCCCTTGCTTTTCGACGCTTGCCTGCCCCGATTGGACCTTTGAAGAGGTTGCCGCCTTTGCGGTCCAGCACGGCTACGCTGGGGTAGACGCACGAACCGCTGGCACGCGTGGTGGAGATTTCACCGCCGATCCGGCGCTCACTTCGGGCGACAAGCTCAAAACGCTCTTTCGCGATGCCGCCATCAGCTTGGCCTGCGTCTCCTCATCGCTGACGCTTGATCGCCCGGTTTTCCCACCTGTGGTTGGGCGCCTGCTCCCCTCGGCGACAGACGATGTCCGCGAGGGCCGATCGCTGGTCGATGTCGCGGTCGAGACCGGAGCTGAGCTTGTGCGTGTCTATCCGTTCAAGCTCCACGGTGGAAGACGTCGTGCCGGAACACTGATCCGAATTGCCGAGCAGCTCTATCCGATCTGTGATCACACCCGCCACAAGTCGGTCAAGGTGGTGATCGAGAACGCGGGCGATTTCCCGCTTGCCGGCGACCTTCTCCAAATCATGGATCTGGTCGGTCACCCAAATCTCCTCGCCTCATACGACGCGAGCTACGCTCATTCCGCAGGAGAAGATCCTGTTGCGGGAGCTTCGCTACTCGGTGATAAGCTCGCGCTCTTGCGCGTGAAGGACGCTGATTCAAATGGGCAGCCGGTCATCCTCGGACAAGGTTTGCTCAACGTGCGTGAAACTATCCGTGCAGCTTCAGAGGCATCGCCCGACTGCTGGGTCTCCACAACATGGGAACGAGCTTGGCTGCCCGACCTCATGAGCGCTGAGCAGGCGATCGCGAACGATGCCAAGACGATTTACGACAGTGCCGGCACCAACAGTTCGTCCTCGGCGGCCTGAGTTCACATAGGCTTGAGAACTAGACCACCGAGCGGCGGAACATCGACCGTGATCGAACAAGGCTGACCTTGAAGCCCGGCCGCTTGGGCTGCAACACGCCCGATCGTGCCGGCCCCGCTGCCTCCAAACTCTGACGCGTCGGTGTTCAGCAGCACTTCCCATTCGCCTTCGAATGGCACACCAAAGGGAACATCACTCCACACCTCCGCCTCGTAGTTCAACACGCACAGAAGGTTCTCTCGTCCCCCTCTTCCTTTGCGCAGGAACGCGGTCACGCTCCGTTCATTGTCATCCGCTTCCACCCACTGATGCCCTTGCTCGAAGCTATCGAGCTCGTGCAACGCTTGCTCGGTCCGGTACAACTCGTTCAGGCGATCTACCAAACGTTGGATCCCGAGATGCCCTTCTGATGCGCCGGCAAGCAGCTCCCACGAAATCTCGAATTCTTCGTTCCATTCGCTGGTCTGCCCCAGCTCGCCACCCATAAACAGCAGCTTCTTGCCGGGCTGGGTCCACTGGTTCAGAAGCAACAGACGGAGGTTCGCACGGCGCTGCCATTGATCCCCAGGCATCTTCGCGATGAGCGATCCTTTTCCGTGGACAACCTCGTCGTGACTTAATGGAAGCGTGTAGTGCTCCGAGAACATGTAGACGCTCCGGAACGTGATCTCGTTGTGATGCCACTTGCGATGGACCGGCTCGTGAGCGAGGTACTTGAGCGTGTCGTGCATCCATCCCATGTCCCACTTGAACCCGAACCCGAGCCCGCCGTCGTACACGGGCTTACTGACATGAGGCCACGCTGTTGATTCTTCCGCGAACATCTGCACACCCGGGAATGATCGATAGACCTCCGTATTGAGCTGCTTGAGAAACTCGATCGCTTCGTCGTTCTCACGCCCACCACCGCCGTTCGGGATCCACTCGCCGTCTTTCCTGGAGTAATCACGGTACAGCATCGACGCGACCGCATCGACACGTATTCCGTCTGCATGGAATTTGTCGAGCCAGAAGCAGGCGCTTGAGATGAGAAACGACCTCACCTCGTGACGGCTGTAATTAAAGATCAAGCTCTTCCAATCCGGATGAAAACCGAGGCGCGGATCCTCATGTTCGTACAGGTGCGTGCCGTC
>JBCDAP010000177.1:0-4905 GCA_039185335.1 Planctomycetota bacterium
GGTTCCGGTTCATCACGCTCACACCTCGCACGCTTGCGGCATGGACTGCATAGCGCCCCAGCCAGTGGCGCTCACTAATCGTCGCACACTCGATCGAGTCCACCCTAATGCGTTCAGTCAACAAGGGGCTGGGCTTGAAGACGGATCGATCATCGACATCCTTGTGGTCTACACTCCCGACGCCGTCGCTATCCAGGGCGGAAATGCTCAAGTCGAATCGCTTATTCAGGCCGGACTCGATGAACTCAACGCCGCTTGTACAGCCTCCACGGTAAACACCACCTTCCGCCTCGTGCATGTTGAGGAAGCGATTGGCTATGGGCAGGTTGGCACGATGGGGCAGCAACTCGCGCGTCTTCGTGATCCATACGATGGCGTGCTCGACAATATTCACGATCTGCGTGATCAGCATCGTGCGGATCTCGTCATGCTCGTCGTAGGAAGCGGTGATGTCTGCGGCATCGCGTACATCGGGGTCGGCATTGGCAACACGCCCACACCGGACCTCGGGTTCAGCGTTGTGTCTTCGCTTTGTGTGACTCAACCCGTCTCGGCCTTTGCACACGAGGTCGGACACAACATGGGCCTTATCCACGGATATGAAGAGCAGCCCTGTACCTATGGAAGTTCAACATTTGCCAAGGGCTATCAGGCGCCCGACGAGTCGTTCAATACGGTTATGGGTGTTGGCTCTGGCCCACGCCAGTTGGTCTTCTCTAGCCCTCTTGTCGATGTAGGTGGACAGCCGGCTGGGATCAGCGCCGGGATGGAAAACGCAGCCGACAGCGCCACAGCGCTAATGCTCTCGGCGCCGGTCGTCGCGAACTACCGCAGCCGCGACATGAATACCAACGGTGTGGACGATCGTGACGAGATTATTGCTGGCACTCTTAATGACTGCGACGAGAACGGCTACCCCGACTTCGCCGATCCAGACTTTGACCGCAACGGCGTGCCGGACGCATGCGATATCGCGCTGGGCGCCGCCGATGCGGATTTTGATGGCTTGCCAGACTCGGCGGAAGTCTCGGTGATTCGCGTGAACCACGTCGCCGTCGGGGCTGGAACTGGCGCCTCGTGGGCAGACGCGATGCCCACACTTGAGGATGCCTTCGTGTTAGCGCGGGCCAGCGGCGATGTAGACGAGATCTGGGTCGCGAGCGGGGTGTACAAGCCCGGCCTGCCTGGGCGGCGTGCTTCTACCTTTGATTTTCCCGGCGGTGTAACCATCTACGGGGGTTTTGATGGGACGGAAGTGTCTCCGGCAGAACGCACTGGCGTGGTCGAGACCGTGCTTTCGGGTGATCTCAACGGCGATGACGGGCCCGACCTGGCAACCCGTGCGGATAATGCTGTCCGTATCGGCACCGTTGCTGGTGAGGACGACCGCGTTACGCTCGATGGTCTGGTCTTTGAGGGCGGCATGGCTGACTTTAAGGTCAACTGCGCCCTCTTCTCGATCAGCTCCGGGCTGATGATTTTGGATGGCGACGCCACGGTCAGAAACTGTGAATTCCGTAACAATGTCGCGATCATCGCACCCGCGCTTCTCGTGAGCGATCAGGCGACGGCAATCATCGAAGGTTCATGGTTCCATCACAACCGTGCCATCGATGGGCTCTTCTTCGGCTCTACAGGTGTCTTTCCATACAAGGGCTACATCGGGGCTGTGCGCCTCGACTCGAACATCGACGGCCCAGACAATCGCTTCGTGGGAAATCTCGTTGAATTCAACCGTGATGAAGAGGCAATCTCTGGAATCGCGGTGATCGGGTCTGAGCCGGTCTTTGCGAACAATGTCATTGCTCGGAACACATCAG
Source organism: Planctomycetota bacterium (assembly GCA_039185335.1). Lineage (GTDB taxonomy): Bacteria > Planctomycetota > Phycisphaerae > Phycisphaerales > UBA1924 > JBCDAP01. The sequence goes on from JBCDAP010000177.1 coordinate 1,821, forward strand.
GCTCGGTGGTATCGGGAGCTGCGCTGTCGATCGTGCTGAGCGAGGGCATCGAGATCGTCAACTCCACTATCGCAAACAACGAGGCGCCGGACAGCTCCGGCATCCGCGCTGCAGGCGTTGCCATTAACCGCGCCCAAGCTACATTCAAAAACACCATCATCTGGGGAAACTCAAGCGCCGGTATCGCCGATGAGGGTGCGCAATTCAGCCAGGCCGGCTTGGGTGTCGCGCACGAGTTCCGAGACTCCATCGTCCAGGCCTGGACAGGTGGCCTCGTCGGTGTCAACACTTCGGGTGCTGATCCACTGTTCGCCAACGGCGTGGGTGGCGACTACTCACTCGGCCCGGGCTCCGCTGCTATTGACACGGGGGACAACGCTGCGCTGCCGACCGACGACACTGACCTTGACGCCGACATGGACACCATAGAATTTCTTCCCGTGGACTTCCTCGGCAACGCGCGGCGAGTGGATGATCCGGCGACGGCTGATACCGGTCCGAGCACCGCTCCTGTCGTCGACGCGGGCGCGATCGAGTTTCAGCCGGGCATTCCTTGTCCTGTCGATCTAGCCGCGCCGTTCGGAGACCTGGATTCGAATGATGTCATAGCATACCTGTCGGCCTTCGCTACGGATGATCCGTCGACGGACTTGGCTGATCCGGTTGGAACTTTCGATTTCTTCGACATCGCCTTATTCCTGGCCAACATCGGGGCGGGCTGTCCTTAACGGTTGGCTCTCTAATTCCCAGCATTAGCCGAGCGAGAGGGTCTCGCGTAGAACAGCGCGGTTTGATCCGAGCGTTTCAGGACAATTGCAACTCCACTCGCAGTAGCGTTGCGTCCACAGAAGCGCCGTAGCCGCCGCCGAATAGCACCGCGTGCACCAGCAGCGGGTAGAGCTGGTAGAGGTCGCACCGCAGCTCGCGGAATCCGGGCTTGATCGGTCGGCGTGAATCGTAGGTTTCCCAGAAAGCTTCGCTCACTCCGCCCATCAGATCAATGAACGCGAGTTCGACCTCCGGGTCGGCATAGTAGACAGCTGGGTCGATAAGGCCGGCGAGTTTGCCGCCGTGCCACAGCATGTTTCCCGACCAGAGGTCCCCATGGATCAGAGATGGCGGGTTTGAGTCCGGAATGCATTCGTCCATCCGGCTGCACAGTCGGAGCAAGCGTTCGTGGACGTCTTCGGTTACGGAGCCATTCGACCGAGCGCTATCAGCCAAAGGCCTGATCCGTTTCTCGGCGTAGAACCGCGCCCACTGCTGGTTCCATGCGTTGAACTGATCAAGCGGACCAATGGGCGTGTCGCAGTCCAAGCCGTATCGGTCCGAAGTGTTGCTGTGCAGATCCGCGAGTACTTCGCCGAGTTGTTTTTCACCAACAGCCGACCTCTTGCCATCGTTTTCGATGTATGTCATCACGAGCAGGTCTGCTTGGCATAAGACGACCCTTGGCACCGGCATACCGGCATGCTTGAGGATCTCAAGCATGTAGCCCTCTCGATCGAGCTTGGGCGAATCTCCCGTGTCGTACTTGACAGCATATCGGATACAGTCACCGAATTCGGTGCGGTAGACATCCGCGATGCAACCTCCATGGAGCGGTTGGATCGAAGTTGGTTCTTCTCCAAGGATTTCGGAGAGAAGAGAGCCGAGTTGGCGAGTTGGATGCCCGGTGTTCATGAATCGGCTGAAGGAGGTCTGCAAATGGTGCAGTGCTTCGGTGCCGGCACCAGCCACGGATCCGATCACCCAGATGATAAGGTTTCAGTCGACATGTTCGCCCTCGGTATTGACGCAACAGATGCCAAGGTTGTGAGCACATGAAATGGGGCTATAGATTTCCACTCCCCTTCGCTCGGTTTCGGGTAGGGGGTGCATCTCCTGGATCATCACCTCAAGCTTTCATAGGTCCTTATTCCAAGGTGGATGTTGACCCGCTCCTTTCTTGCGCTTGCTAATGGCTCGGCTGAGCGTAGTTGGATCTCTGATGCACAGACTTTGGAGGTTGTGCAGAGGGTAAGCGAGTGTTCCTGTGAGTGATCGTGCTTGCCTGACGCTGATGACTCACTATACGATTGTTCACTCTGCATCATCTATCACCCAACCACGCGCCGTACGCTCAGCCCATGGAATCGCCCTCATGAATACGGTCGTTTTAGACCATTCTCAGGTCATCACGCCCGAAGATGTATCAGAGGTCGCACACGGTAGGGCGAAAGTTGAGTTGTCCGATTCTTCTCGATCTTCTATAGCCGCGTGCCGACAGGCACTCGATGTGGCCCTGGATGATGGTGAGGCACACTACGGGATAAACACCGGCTTCGGGAGTTTGGCAAAGGTCCGCGTGCGAGACAGCGAGCTGGCCGATCTGCAACGCAATCTCATCCGGTCCCACGCGGCTGGTGTGGGAGCACCGCTCTCTGAGGAGGTTGTGCGCGGGATGATGTTCGTACTCGCGGCATCTTTGTGCCGAGGCCGCTCTGGCGTGCGCGTCGAACTCGCCGAGAAGATCGTTCAGCTTCTGAACGCAAGCATCACACCGATCGTGCCGGAGTCCGGTTCTGTTGGTGCTTCGGGAGACCTCGCACCGCTCGCGCACCTCTCACTCGTGCTCATCGGTGAAGGTGAAGCGGCTTTGAAAGGTGAACGCCTTCCCGGAGGCGAAGCTCTCCGTCGGGCAGGCCTCACGCCGATAGCTCTTGCTGCGAAGGAAGGACTGGCGCTCATCAACGGCACGCACCTCATGACAGCTCGCATGTCACTGATTTATACAGATCTGCAGCGTGTCATCAATGCCGCATTCCATGCGTGCGCTATGTCAATCGACGGTGCTCGCGCCAGTCATTCGTACCTCGATCCCAGGGTCTACGAAGCGCGCAATCAGCCAGGCCCATCTAAGGTCGCGGCAACGATGCGTGAGTTGCTACAAGGCAGTGACATCGTCGATTCGCACCGCGAGAATGATCCGCGTGTGCAGGATCCGTACTCGTTCCGGTGTGCGCCGCTCGTGCTTGGAGCCGCGCTTGATGCTGTAGACTGGTGTGGCGCTCGACTGAAAGACCAGCTCGGGGCGGTCACCCAC
>JBCDAP010000178.1:0-4895 GCA_039185335.1 Planctomycetota bacterium
CAGAAGCAAGCAAAGAGACTGCGGCTGCATGCAAAAAACAACTCGATACCTTCATCGATGTACCTTTCGGACAACAGTTTTCAGAATGACCCCAATCGAACTCTCCCACGGCTAAATGGACATCTGAGTTCGAGCCAATGCATTTGTAGGTAGCAACTTAGTACAGCTTATATAGAAGTCAAAGGTATCTACAAAACTTCTCTAAAACATCTTTTAAAGAAAATTGATTATGGGTTTTCCCTCTAAAGAGCATGCGTGCAGACTTGTCATAGCCACGGATCCCGCTGGTTACCTTGTCGAAGTTTGGGCATCAGAAATTCAATAGCGGCTCCTGCAATCGGAAGCTGTCACCGCTGAAGCGATGATCGAATTCACAGCATTGAAAAAGCAGATACAATTGCAGGAGGCAGTTGCCTGATCGCAACTCGGTAGAACGAGCTCGCGCCTGTCTTGGTCACCTGGCATGCAATGTGAGATTGGTGTGAACGAGGTCGTGATGCTTGTTTTGATCAATATGAATAGCGTATTTGTACCGGCTATCAACGCCATTGTTGTGAGTTTTATCGAGTTGATAAGTGTAGTATAGTTGTTGTTCTCACTGAGCATTTCTAAGCAATGCGGTGGCTGTTTTTCAGATTGTTGTCGTTTTTAATAATGAGATTTGTGCCGAACCTTTGGTGCTGGGATCAGGGGAGAAGGCTTGGGTTTATTGGGGCGATGGCAGCTATACTTTTTTATGAAGACAGCAATCGCCCAGATCTCTCCCGTATTTCTCGACAGGATTAAGACGACCTCCAAAGTTATTGACACGATCAACGAAGCGGCAAATGCGGGGTGCAAACTGGTCGCATTCGGTGAGGCCTTTCTTCCCGGGTATCCGGTGTGGCTGGCTTGTACCGACGGCGCTAGATTCGACGATTCGGCACAAAAAGCGATGCACGCTCTGTACATGCAGCAGGCGGTGTCGATTGAAGAAGGCCATCTCAAGGATGTCGTTGAGGCTTCGACCAAGGGCGACATCATGGTTGTTCTTGGGATTGTCGAGCGCCCCGCAGATCGAGGGGGACACTCACTCTATTGCTCGTGCGTCATAATCGATCCCGCTTTGGGCATTGTTTCAGTCCACCGAAAACTCATGCCAACCTATGAGGAGCGATTGTCGTGGGGCATTGGTGATGGTCACGGACTCAAGACTCACCGCATCGGCGAGTTCACACTGGGTGCCCTCAACTGTTGGGAGAATTGGATGCCGCTCGCAAGAGCGGCGCTCTATGCGCAAGGTGAAAATTTGCACATTGCCATTTGGCCCGGGTGCGAACGCAACACGCGAGATATCACAAGATTCATAGCGCAGGAGTCACGGTCGTTTGTCATGTCTGCGAGCGCGGTGCTCACGGAGCGTGATATTGAGTGTGGCTTACCGAGCGATCTCTTGCTCGGATTTCCGCATCGAGGGCTAATCGTTGCAGCGGCAGCCGAAGCGGGCTCCTACAACGGAGGGTCGTGTATTGCAGGTCCAGATGGCCAGTTTGTTGTTGCACCGGTTCTTGATACTGAAGGAATTATTGTTACCGAGCTCGATTTTGCTCGTGTCTCGGAGGAACGCCAGAACTTTGATCCTTCCGGACACTATTCGCGTCCGGATGTTCTTTCTCTGAGTGTGTCCAAGGCTCGTCAGTCGGCGATGCGGTTCGTCGAGCCTCGTCAGTGATGCCGACCTTGTCTAAGAAAAGACTGCCCCTATAGCCGATGTCGTAAACAAGTGAGTGAAGGTCACCGCGGGCGCGAGGAGGCTCGGCGGGGTGCTTTGCCGCGTGACCGGTTTCCTGCGGATGCGCTTTGCTTCGCATGCGGCTTGCCTGCAGAGGAGGCGTTTTTTCGGCGTCTCCGCTTCGATCCCGGCTTTGCGCTTTTCTTGGTCGCGGACTTATCGCCAGGCTTGTCGGGACGCGAATCTGTTCTTTGGCGAGGCTTCTGGGGTCGGCGTTTCGCTTGGTTGAGAGGGCGCCGCTTCGTTGCAGATGGTGTTTCCTCGGGGAGGTCGAGTTCTTGCGGAACCCTGATGACATGAATCCGATCGCCACTGAGGCGTTCGATTGCTCGGAGGTATCCGCGTTCGTCACGGCTGCAGAACGATATCGCTTGGCCGGTTGCTCCCGCACGCCCGGTGCGACCGATGCGATGAACGTATGCTTCGGGTTCGTTGGGAAGGTTGAAATTGAACACATGCGTGATGCCATCCACGTCGATCCCGCGTGCGGCAACGTCTGTTGCGACGAGCACACGAGAGCGGCCTGAACGGAAGGCATCGAGGGCACGCTGGCGTTGGTTCTGTGACTTGTTGCCGTGAATAGCGCCGGCGGTCATGCCGCTGCGAGAAAGCTTCTTGGCGAGCTTCTCCGCGCCGTGCTTGGTCTTCGTGAACACTACCGCTCGAACAATCTTTGCGTCTTGTAGGAGATGGGTGAGCAGGGTGGTCTTGTGCTCGCCTGGGACGTGGTAGAGGGTTTGGTCGATGAGCGGGGCAGTAGAGGCAACGGGTGTGACCGAGACGCTCGCGGGATCGTGCAGCATTGAGTCAGCGAGCTGGCGGATTTTCGGAGGCATCGTTGCGCTGAAGAACAGTGTTTGGCGTTCCCTTGGAAGCGCCTGTCCGATCTGGCGGATGGGCTCGATGAATCCCATGTCGAGCATACGGTCAGCTTCGTCGAGTACGAACGTTTCGATGGCTCCCAGGTCTACATGTCCCTGGTCCATCAGGTCGAGCAGTCGACCTGGGGTTGCGACAAGAATTTCTACGCCTGCTTCGAGTTGGCGGACCTGGCGGTATTGCTTGACCCCGCCGTAGATCACCGCGTGGCGCAGTCCGGTGTTGCGTCCGTAGATCAGCAGGTTGTCTGCGATCTGGGCAGCAAGCTCGCGAGTGGGAGCGAGGATAAGCGCTCGAGCTCGGCGCGGGGCGTGTTTGTTACTCTTGCGCACGCTCGCGGCTAAGCGTTCGATGATTGGTAGGGAGAATGCGGCGGTCTTGCCGGTCCCGGTCTGGGCACACGCAAGCAGGTCGCGCCCTTCGAGCACGGGTGGGATCGCTTGGGCCTGGATTGGTGTTGGTGTCTCGTATCCTTCTGTCGCGAGATTCTTCAGGAGTCGGGTTGAAAGATTGAGCGAGGCAAACGTTGTCACGAGAGAACGATCTCCGACACCGGCGCGGCGATGCCGCGAGGTGTGCATAGGGGCTTCAGGACAACCCGGAACCAATCTGGAATTGGTACAGGAGTGGCCAACTGGGTGAGCGAGCCGCGGGTACGTCGCGGGCGCTGCCAGCAGATTCTCGCTAACCGCCCGAATCATGTCGGTGCGGGCGGGGAGGCCACCGGCGTGTGAGGGGCTGATCGTAGGTCGCTCGGATCGGCTTTGCAGCCCTGGGCTACGACATTTTTGGATCTGCTTCTATTGATCGATGGGTAGGTGTGCGAGCCAGTCGCGGGTACCAATAACTTGCGTTTTGACAGATCAATGACTTGCAGAATGCAAGTTATTGATTTATGCTTACGCATGCCTTCCTCGAACGCATTACCGGGTTGGCGGTCGTACTGCCCTGTCGCCCGCACGTTGGACCTCGTCGGCGACAAATGGACGCTCGTTGTCGTTCGTGACCTGCTGCTTGGGATGACGCGCTACGACCAGTTTCTTGATCGTCCTGAACGGATCGCCACCAACGAGCTCGCTGCCCGCCTCAAAAAGCTGGAAGGGATGGGTGATGACACACGCCATCGCTATGGAGAGCACGCCCGCCGCTTTGAGTACAGGCTGACATCTCGAGGAGAGGAGCTTCGTCCGCTTGTTCAATCCATCGTGGATTGGGGTTTGGGCCACATCCCCGGTTCGGAGACACACCTCTGGCCTCGATCGGAGTCGTCGCTTCGAGACAAATCGCTTTCGAGCAAAGAACGAAAGGGCAAGTCATGAAAACGCTTGTTGTCGGAGCAGGGGCGATCGGTGGCGTGATCGCCTCTCGTTTGATCGCTGCGGGACAGGTGGCCAGTGTGGCGACACGCGATCGTTCGGCTGCAGAGAAACTCCGCCAAACAGGATTGCGCGTCACCGGCATTGGTGGCGAGACGCACGCACTGGTGAAAGGGATTGCTCCGCTCGAAGATTACCTTGGCACTGGCGACTTCGACCTTGTTATTCTCGCGACGAAGGCTGCCGAAGCGATCGCGATTTCCAGCAAAATTACCACGACATTAAGGGGTGAGGGGACACTCCTTCCTCTTCAGAATGGCGGCGTTGCCTTTGAGATCTCCGAACAAACCGGCGGCCACGCTACGCTCGGGGGACTCTCCAACATCGGCGCGACGATGCACACGCCCGGGGTGTATGAGCAAAGGAACGGCGGGCACTTGCTGCTGGGTGAATTGGTAGGAGGCTCTTCACTCAGGGCCGACCGTGTCGGTGCATACCTTGCAGACGCAATTGATGTTCGTGTGACGACCAACTTCAGCGGGTGCGTCTGGTCGAAGCTGCTGGTGAACTGCTCGGTCACAACGCTTGGGGCAGTCAGCGGCGTCACGATGAGGCAATACGTACAGGACCCTGATTGCCGGCGATTCCTTCTTGCCGTGTATCGAGAAACTCTCGGCATTGCTCTTGCGTGTGGCGCACATCCGGAGCGTTTGCTCATCGATCCGAATCCGGTTGCGCTCACGGATGAGATCGATGATGGCACGGCGATTCAGGCGTGGATGAATTCAGTCCTCGATGGATACGGCGATATAAAGCCTTCGATGCTCCAGGATCTGGAGCGCGGGCGAGTCACCGAGATTGCTCACATCAACGGTTATGTAACACGAGTCGCCGTAAGCCTGGGTATGCCAGCTCCTCTGAATGCCTCG
>JBCDAP010000179.1:0-4883 GCA_039185335.1 Planctomycetota bacterium
CAAAAAACCGACAGAAAGATCAATAGATGAGATGAATGAAAGCACCTTGGGCCCCATGAGTTGGGCCGGCGCAGGACGCAGAGTTGTTCGTCAGCTGGGCGTTCGCAACGAGAAACAGGAGATCTAGAACGAAGAAGAAAAAGATGATCTGTTGACGAAGAAGGCGGTAGCGTTCGGCGAATAGGTTGAAGGCCGAAAAAGAACGGTGAGGAATTGGGAACGGCGAGGGAACAGGGAAGGGTCGAGAAGAGAATGTTGATGCTGACGGCAGAAGCGTGAATGCCGGGGGGAGGAATGTGAGTCAATGAAACGGAAGACGCGTGTCTTCCAGTAACTCAGTAAACCCCCTACCGTCTCAAATGGCAAGTCAACCCGAAGCTGGGGGGGACAGATCGTTCGAAACTTTCTCTCAACCCGGTAGCATGTCCGGACCAGGTTCGCCCCCCTCCGATTTCTGAGCCGACTCACCCTGACGAACCCGATCGCGGTCCGTCTCGTTCAGAACGGCTCCAAGCGCCTCCGCCACGCCTACATTCGCTCCGGATATCTAGCCGTGCTGATCATCGTGCTGCTGTTCATGCTGCTCACCAGCGGCGGCGGAGGCGGCGGCTTCCAAGCACTCGCCAAGGCCGGCTCACAATCATTCGTCATCGTTGCCTATCTCCAGCTCGCGCTGATCTGCGTCATCGCGCCCGTTTTCATGGCCGGCGCGATTGCTCACGAGGCAAACCCGCGGACCTGGGACATCATGCTCACCACGCCCATGAACGCCCTGCAGATCACGCTGGGACAGCTTCTTGGGCGACTCTTCTTTGTTCTCGCGTTGCTGTTCAGTTCGCTGCCGCTCTTCGCTGTCACCCAATACTTCGGCGGCGTGCCCGGGTCTTCTGTTGTTGCGAGCTACTTCATCTCAGCTAGCGCCGCGACACTCGTCGGCGCCATCGCTATCGCCCTAGCGGTTTTTCGTCTCGCTGGGCGACGTGCTGTCTTCGCCTTCTACGTGACAGTCGTGACCTACCTCGGCGTGACCTTCGCCATTGATGCCATCATCTCCAACGGTGGTGTGACCGTACTCACTCCGCTGAACCCGTTCCTCGCCCTCCGCTCGCTCATCGAGACCACCAACTACCCCATACCGAGCCCGGATGAACTCGAGGCCATGAGCTGGCTGGGCGCAACCTGGTTCTCCTCGCCCGTCACCGTTTGGGCCGTTCTGAGTGTTGGACTCAGCCTCATCCTCGCGCTCGCCTCCACGATCAACGTGCGCAACCTAGGATCGCGCAAGAAGAAGACCACAGGCAAGCTCGGTCCCGCAGGTGAGCGTTTCCGCGGTGCGAAGTCTGTCAGCAACAACCCCATTGCCTGGCGTGAATCCGCCGGCCGAGGCGGAACCGCCTGGGCACGGACCGCGCGTTGGGCATTCGTCGGTGCCGGCGGTCTCTTCGGACTCGCAATCGTCGCCTACTACCACGGCGGCGGCTTCGACACCACGACGTTCCAGGCGGTTCTTCTTGCCACCGTTGTCACCGAACTGCTGATCATCCTCCTTATCGCGCTCAACATCTCCGCCACCGCGATCAGCCGAGAGCGTGAAGACGGGACCCTCGACCTTCTGCTCACGACACCGATCACACCGAAGGAGTATCTCGGGGGCAAGCTGCTCGGCATCGTTCTCTATCTGCTCCCGATGCTCCTTGTACCGATGGGCACCGTTGCAATGGCTTCGATCTACATCGCCCTCGACGGGTTCGGGAGAACAGGCGGCGTGACCGTCACCAGCCCATCAATCGGAGGGCGAGGCGGGATCGAGCTTCCGGCTCTCCTGCCCGAAGCCGCCATCTTCATGCCAATCGCCACGCTGGCGTTCATTTCCATCTGCGTCATGATCGGGCTGCAGTGGTCCCTCAAGAGCAAAGGAACGATTGCTTCGGTCATCGGTGCCGTGATCGTCGCTGGACTTGTCGGCGGCGTCATCGGGCTGTGCGGAGCGCAGTCAGGTCAGAACGTGCAGGTTGTCGGCCCGGCGCTCGCCGGGCTGAACCCGATCTCGCTCATCCGCGCCTGCATCGACCCCGTCAGCGCATTCGAATCAACGTTCGACACGCAATACTTCCAAACAAGCGACTTTGTGACCGCCCGGATCGCCCTCGCTGTCGGCTCTGTCCTCGGGCTGGCGATCTCTTTCGGAGTTGTTCTCGGCATGCGATCGGCTATGACCAACAACTTCGACTTCACCGTCCGCAAACTCGCCGGGACAAGCTGATCTGCCTGACAAAATGCTTTCCACCTGAGATGCTCTAAGCAAACTGCTTGCGCATTCTTGCCATCGGGATGTCCAGTTGGTCTCGGTATTTGGCCACGGTCCGCCGAGCGATGTCGAATCCCTTTGCTTTCAAGGCCTTCGAGATCGCCTCGTCCGAAAGTGGTTTGTTTTTGTCTTCTCCGTCGATCACTTCGCGCATGGCCGCCTTGATCCGTTCCCAACTGACATCTTCACCCTCCGCGGTTGTCGTCCCGCCCGTGAAGAACATGCGCAGCGGCATCACGCCTCGTGGAGTGAGCAGGTGTTTACCCGCCACCGCACGAGACACCGTCGCGACATGAATCCCGAGCTGGTCCGCCACCTGTGTCATCGGCAAAGGCTTGATCGCCTCGGGCCCCTCATCGAACACCGCTCGCTGAGCAGCCGCCACAGCTTTGACCACACGAAGCAGCGTTGACTTGCGCTGCTCGACCGCTTCGATCAACCACTGCGCATTCCCAAGATTTGTCTTGATGAAATCCCGATCGCGCTTCGGAAGATCCTTGTCCTTTGCCATGACGGCGTACTCTTGATTCACACGCAGTGTGGGCAAGCGGGCGTCGGTCAAGTAGACGCGGTAATCATCCGCATCCTCGTCATACTCGACCACCGCGTCAGGCACCAGCGCAGGCTCGGTCGCGTTCGAAAGCTCTTTGCCCGGGTGCAAACGCAACCCTTTCATCGCCTCGACCGCGTGCTTCACCTCATCAACACTCAATCCCGTCTTCTGGACAATCTTCGGGATACGGTTCGACGCGAGGTCATCCAGATGATCCGAGATCACCTCGCGTGCCGCGATGAGCATCGGTGTCACCCCCTCCTCAAGCAGCTTGTCGATCTGGAGCAACAAGCATTCACGCGTATCTCGCGCCCCTACTCCGGCCGGCTCAAGAAACAGCTGGATCGCCGTCAACGCCCGTTCGAGATCTTCGACCGTCAGATCTTGTTTCAACTCATCCGGCGCATGGTCCAGAATGGTCTCCAGGTCTGTGCGCAGATATCCATCATCCTCGATGTGCTCGATAACCAGCTTGCCCGGCTCACGCAATTCCTCTCGGACATCAATGAACGACCATTGCTCGACAAGCTGATCTGTGAGCGACCCCGAGCGAGCCGCTGTGTTCGCCATCGCATCCATCTTGGCATCACGCTCGCCCGTCGAGGCCGCGGCCCGCGTACCAAGCTCCGAAAAATCGAATCGCTCTGTGCTTGCAGGCGTGCTTTCTCCTGAAGCAGAAGCGGAAGCCGAGGAGTACTCGTTGTCAAACGCCTCAGCGTAGTTCTCCTCGAGATTCGACAAACGTTCGAAATCATCCGAAGCGTTCGACTCATCAACGCTCAGTTCGCTCGAATCCGACGTCCCGGCCTCCTCCCCTAGAGCCCCGTTTGGCGCTTCTCCCGAACCGCCGTCCGACGCATCCCCCAGCTCCAACGCAATGTTGGACTCGAGTTCCTGCTCGATCCGCTCCTCCAGCTGAGGCAGCGCCATCTGCAGAATCTCCATCGATTGGATCATCCGCGGCGCCAGCTTCATCTGCTGGCCCATTCGCATGGATTGTGAGGTGTCGAATCGCATCCGGAACGGGGCCTCCTGCCGAGTGAACGTCATCTGCCCGCACCATCCGTGGCGAGCCTTCCTAGCAAATCGCGGGCCAGACCGGCCACATACGGAGAATGCTATCGTCCCGAGCGTTTTTCGGCTTTGTCTCGCCTCGGAGAAAAGTTGAAATGATCAGACGCCCTGCCGCCCATGCAGCGCATCTGACAGCACCGCCGGGTTCGCATACTCCAGCTCCCGTCCCGCCGGCAGCCCCCTCGCAAGCCGTGTGACCTTGACGCCTCGCTCAGTGAGCACATCCGCCAGATAAAGCCCCGTCCCGTCTCCTTCCATCGTGGGATTCAGACCCAGAATCACCTCGGTGATCTTTGCGCCTTCAAAGTTCGTGCTCGGATCGTCGATCCGTTGCAACAAACGGTCCACCGTCAGATGCTCCGGCCCGATCCCGTCGAGCGGCGAGATCCGCCCCAGCAGAACGTGATACGTGCCGCGGTACATCCCAGCCTGTTCGAACACGATCACGTCTTTCGGCTGCTCCACCACCAGCACCGTGTCGTGCTCACGCCTCGGATTCGACGAGATCGCGCATACATCAGCATCCGTGAAGTTGAACGAGATCGGACAGTACTTCACCTTGGTCTTCACATCAGAAACAGCCTGCGCGAGAGCCATCGCCTCTTCGGTCGGCTCACGGAGGACATACAAAGCCAAGCGTTCTGCCGACCGCTTTCCGATGCCGGGCATCGCGGCGAACGCGCGGATCAGCTGCACGACCGAGTCGGGATACGCCAACGTCGCATCATCGAGCCTCGGTGATCGGTTCGACTGCTTCGCCATCGTCACGCGCCCAGCAGCTTCGTCATGTCACCCATCTCAGACGGAAGCCCGAGCTCTTCGGCCATCAACCGCGCCTGCTCCCCAATCAAACGCTGCACACGCTCCAACGCGTCATTTGTCGCCTCGGCGATCAACAATTCCACCGCGGCAGGATCCGCAGCCATCCCCGCCACCACATTCGGATCA
>JBCDAP010000180.1:0-4867 GCA_039185335.1 Planctomycetota bacterium
ACGGATACTCACCGATCTTCGGGAACCATCCGAGCTGGGACACAACAGCCAGTTGGGGCCCAACGCACGGCTTGAACTACAACGCCAACGTGAGCATCGGCCCGTACTCGGTCGTCATCCTCTCGCAATGACACAAAGGCGCTTCCCCAAGGCTGAAAGGCCTTGGAGAAGTTTCTTGATTGGGCCTCGTCACGAGGTTTGTGCCGAGAGATCTTGGACACTGGCCTAGAATGAAGGTATGAGCGAGACCATCTGGCTGACAATCGGACATTCTCCTGATCCTGATGATGTGTTTATGTGGTGGCCGTTGGGCGATCGCGAACGAGAGCCGGAGATCGACACAGGGCGATTCCGCTTCGAGCCCGTTCCAGAAGACATCCAAACACTCAACCGGCGTGCGATCGAAATCGGAGATCTGGACATCACCGCGGTGTCGATGCACACCTACGCGCATATCGCCGGTTTGTACGCGATCACCGCCGCAGGGGCGTCCATGGGGGATGGATACGGGCCGAGGTTGGTATGCTCGGTCGACAAGGTGATCAAAGCGGAAGAGGTGACTCGAGAGGATCTGGTCTTTGCGATCCCGGGGCGTCAAACGTCCGCGGCCCTGGCGCTCCAGATGATGCTCGGACGCACCCCAAAAATGATTGAACGCCGGTTCGATCTGATCCCGGAAGCTGTGAAGGCGGGTGAGGCGCAAGTGGGTGTGGTGATTCACCAGAGTCAGATCACGTACGAGGAAGAGGGCTTGGCGTTGATCGCGGATCTCGGGGAGTGGTGGACCGGGGTAACTGGGCTCCCCCTCCCCCTGGGAGCCAACGTGGTGAAGCGGGATCTTGAAGCGCGGTTTGGTGAGTCGACGCTTGAGGAAGTCTCCGCGATCCTGACGGCTTCAGTGAAGCATGCGATGACGGAGCGAGAAACTTCACTGGATTACGCGGCGGTCTACGAGCCGGATTTGCCACGTGAGACCGCGGGGCGATTCGTCGACATGTATGTGAATGATCTGACCTTGGATGCCGGGGAGCGTGGGCAAATGGCGGTCCAAGCGTTCCTAAAGCAGGGTTCAGGGCTGGGGTTGTGCCCAGATCCAGGGGATGTACGGCTTGTTTCGCCTGGGAAAGGCGTTTCGCCACGAGGGTGAGAAAAAAACCTTGCCAGACGTGTGGTTCACCCCTTACTCTTTCAGGACCCATGGGTTCAGGAGGAACCCGCGTTTTGGGGATCGTTCGGCTGGTTGAAACAGGTGCCCATCTGAATTGTTTCGCTGAGCCGTAGCTAAGGAATCTGCATGACGCAAGCGACTCCCTCCGAAACAATGCAAAGTTACGTGCCACCATCGGTGACACAGTTCTCTGTTTTTCTTGGCCAAGGCGTTGGTCGGCTGCTGAAGCTGCTGGCGACGTTCGAGGATGAGCACGACGGTTGCCAGATCTGCGCGTTCTCGGTCCACGAGGCTTCGGATCATGCCGTGGTGCGTCTGCTGACGAATCATTCGGCATCGGCAAGAACGATCCTCCGGAAACACGGCCTGCCCTTCGCGGAACTCAATCTGCTGGTCGTCGAACTGACCGAGGGCTTGACGCTTAGTTCGCTCTGCTTGCACCTGTTGCAGGCTGAGCTTTCGATCCGGTTTGCGTACCCTGTGATGCTGGGTGCCGAGGTCGGGAAAGGCGGGCCCACGGTCGCGATCGCGGTGGACGATCTGACCCTTGCTGGCCAGATCCTCCGGAAGAAATCGTTCCGCCTCCTTGGTGAGGGCGATTTGCCGAAGCGGTATTGCGGGGAGTGATTGGAGTTTCGATCGCACTTGCGATTCCGAGTGAATCGAAGATCATCAGCGCATGATTGTCGCTCGAACTGTAGGGCAGCTTGGTGTTGATGGTGTCGGCATTCTTGTGCCGACTATGGGGGCGTTGCACGAAGGCCACTTGAAGCTGATCGATGTTGCGAAGGGCTTGGGACGTGGGCCGGTAGTGGTCTCTGTGTTTGTGAATCCGACGCAATTCAATGATCCGAAAGATCTTGAGCGATACCCGAGAACAGAAGAATCAGATATCGCGGCGTGCGAAGCACGTGGTGCGAATGCGGTTTACTTACCGAGCGTCGAAGAGGTCTATCCGGACAGCACGGATGGTGATGAGGCCGTGCCTGGGGGTGTTGGGAACGGCCCGGGTCTCGAGGATGCGTATCGACCTGGTCACTTTGCGGGCGTGCGTCGCGTGTGCCGGCGTCTCTTCCAACTCGTCCGGACTCGGACCGCGGTGTTCGGCGAGAAAGATTGGCAGCAGCTTCAGGTTATCCGCCAGATGGTGCGTGAGGAGGGGATCGGAGTGGACATCGTTGGGGGCGAGACAGTTCGGTGTGCAGATGGCTTGGCAATGAGCTCACGGAACGCACTACTCGACGGAGAAGACCGTAAAAAGGCAGCAAGGATCTGGGAGGTGATGAATGAGATGCGGAATGCACATCACCATGCCGAGGTGTGGGCGGCGGAATGCCGATCCGCGATTGAAGAAGAAGCCCGCCTCAGACTCGACTCGATGGGATTCGGAGTGGAGTATTGGTGTTTGCGGGACGCGGAAACACTGGGCGAACCAGCGAAGGGGCGGGAGACGCGTATGCTGGTGGCCGCTGAGTTGGGCGGGGTGCGGCTGATCGACAACGCGAGGTGGTAGAAAGCGAAGCTGGGTGATTTTGTGACTTGTTGAAGACGTTGCCTAGTCGGCGGTTGACGGTGACGAGTTGGCCTAAACTGTGCCCATGAGCGACATGACAGTTGAACAGGCGGGAGAAGCGGCTGAGCAGTTCCGGCGGGACTATCAGGCAGTTCGAGACGAAATCGCGAAAGCGGTGGTCGGACACGCGGACATTGTGGCCGGCGTGCTGACGGGATTGTTCGTCGGTGGGCATGTGCTGCTTGAGGGTGTGCCAGGACTGGGAAAGACTTTGTTGATTCGTTCACTCTCGGAGGCATTGTCGCTCGAGTTCCGGCGGATCCAGTTCACGCCTGACCTCATGCCGGCGGATATCACCGGGACCGAGGTCGTCCGGGAGAGCGAAGGCAAGCTGTCCTTCGCGTTCGAGCAGGGGCCTGTGTTCACACAGATCCTGCTGGCGGACGAGATCAATCGCGCCACACCCAAGACGCAGTCGGCGTTGCTCGAATCGATGCAGGAAAAATCCGTGACGGTCGGTGGCGAGACGCACACGCTACCCAAGCCGTTCTTCGTGATGGCGACACAGAACCCCATCGAGCAGGAAGGTGTGTACCCGTTGCCCGAAGCGCAGCTGGACCGATTCTTGTTCAAGCTGACGGTGGGGTATTCGGGGCGCGAGGAGCTATCCGAGATCTTGAATCGGACAACAGCGGGGGAACAGCCCAAGATCGAGAGCGTGCTCACAGCCGATCGAATTCTTGAGCACCAGGCGCTAGTGAGGCGGGTCGCGATCGCGAGCCATGTGCAGGACTATGCAGTACGCATGGTGCTTGCGACACATCCGCAGGGGCAGTTTGCAACGCCCACGGTGAACCAGTTCCTGAATGTTGGAGCGAGCCCTCGTGCGGCACAGTCATTGGTGCTCGGTGCGAAGTGTGCCGCGCTCGTTGATGGACGGGCGAACGTATCGGTCGATGACATCAAGAAGGTTGCGCTGCCGGCATTGCGTCACCGCGTGCAGCTCAACTTTGAAGGTGAAGCGGAGGGTGTAACCACCGACGAGGTTGTAAAGAACATCATGGAGACGCTCCCTTTGGAAGCGTTGAAAGCGGTATAAAAAAAGACCGCCCCGAAGGGCGGTCTTGAGCAAGATGAGGCTCGGTGTACGTTTGTCCGCGTTTAGCGCTTGCGGCGGAAGCCAGCGATGCCAGCGAGGCCGAGAAGAGCCGCGGCACCTGGGGTCGGGATCGAGTTCACAAGAATGAAGTCGTTGTCGCCGAGTTGGACATCGTTGAATCCGGGGTTACCACCGGCGACAGAGGCGCCGTCAACGCCGATGAACTCGTCCGCACGGAAGTAGTTGTTGAAGCTTGGTCCGTCGAAGGCGTTGCCGTAGGTAACGAGGAGGCGGAAGGAGTCGCCAGCAGCGAGGCCCAGGTCGGACATGTTGAAGGAAAGGACGACCGAGGGGATGGAAGAGTCGCTTGGGAGGGTGTCACCAACGGATGCGACGAAGCCGTAGTTTGTGGGGTCGTTGACAAGGTCGAACATGCCGGCGAAGCCGCCTTCAACAGCGATGCCGCGGTCTGCGGCGAAGCCTGCGGCAAAACCGAGGTTCGCGGTTTCGGCATCAGCGCCACCGGAAAGTATGCGGCGGTTGCCGTCGGCGACATCTGTCAATGCTGAGGTGTTTGCGACGCCTGTTGCGCCGTTGTCGGAGTCGATGTAGATGGCGATGTTGTTGAAGAACTGACCCGAGGCGCGGTTGATGCTGAGTGTGACGGTGCCGTCGCCCATGGTGGTGATGTCCATCGAGCCGTTGCCGATGACATCGCCGAAGCCGGTGTTACCGTTGCCGGCGACGTTGCCCGAGCCGTTGACAGTAGCGATTTGTCCGAATGCCGAGCCGGCTAGGACGAAAGCCAAGCCCCCGGCGATTGCAAACTGAGTCTTCATCTTGGTGCTCCATTCCTCCACGTCGCTCCCACGTTTGCGACGGGTGTTTCTAGTACTCTCAAATGCTCCGGGATGAGAACAACACCCGGCACGTAAAACACTTTACCTGCGCGATCGGAACAAGCAAGAAAATCGATGCAGAAACACGGTTTGGACATCCCCTGAGTGTGTTAGTTTGGGCGAGTGTTCGGATTTTGAGCGTGTTTATGAGTGCTTCGTACGTTCCTGCTTGTCGTGGGCTAGGCTTG
>JBCDAP010000181.1:0-4832 GCA_039185335.1 Planctomycetota bacterium
GAGAAAAAGCATGTTTCCGAGCAGATGCAACCAGCCGCCGTGAAGAAATTGGTAGGTGAGGTACTGATACCAGCGGTGTGGGCGATCAGTCGGAACGCCTAAGGTTGTCAGTGTTTCTAAGGGTACATCGACGCGATTGCCTTGCTCGCTGTACACGGCAGGGTTGAAGTTGAGAACGAACTGGCTCACCGCCGGGCTCATCGATCCGGTTGGTGTTGCGCGATTCATCGTGGTTTGCCACATGAAGATGACGCAGCAGATCCCGATCAACCAGTAGGTCACGATCGTTGGTCGCCGGCGCGGTCTCTCTGTTCCGATAGGGATAAACATGGTGAACTCTTACGCGATCTCGTGAGGCGATGCTATGCCTGCTCACCGGCGTGCGTGCGTTCCATGAGATGCCCATTGAAAATGCGTTTCTCGATGAGTCCTGATCGCCAGTTGTAAATGAGGCGACCAACCAGATGCTCGTCATGCCAGGCCAGAGGGATGTTTAGCAGCAGCAGGTCAGCAGCCGCCCCGACCTCGATCCGCCCTGCATCGGTCCATCCAAGGATTTCTGCGTTTCCGCGTGTGATGAGATCCCAGGCCTCGGCCGGGCTGGGCACACGGACCGAAGCGGGATCATCTGCGCCCAGTCGACGTAGCTTGGCGACTTCGATCATGGCACGAGCGACCCGAGGCATGGCGAGATCAGGGCCTCCCGCGACATCGGAACCGAGAGCGATTCTCACGCCGTGGCGTTCGGCGGCATCTAGATTGAATGTCCCAGACTGGAGGAACGTATTGGCGGTCGGGCAATGCACAACGATCGAATCGCGTTCGGCGATAATCGCCCATTCCTCCTCGCTGAGATGGACGCAGTGGGCCAACAAAGTTTTGTTGGTCAAGAGTCCGAGGCGGTCGTAGACGCCGGTGTAGTGAGCATCCTTTGGGAACAGCTCACTGACACGTGCGATCTCATCGAGCGACTCGGCCAAGTGTGTCTGGATGTACGGCGTGCCGCCCGGTTCGTTCGCACGCTCTTTGCACGCCCAGGCGATCTCCGCGAGTAACTCTTCCGAGCAGGAAACCGCGAAGCGTGGGTTGGCGCTGATGGCACACCGGCGATCGGAAGCCGCAAATGGTGCCATGACCGGCCCAGGCCCGGGCCTCATGCGCGGGCGCTGAAGGTCTTCCATGGTCAGGGCTTCGGGGGCCTCCTGATCCATCGCGACTCTCCCGACCAGCCACCTCATCGAGGTATTCGCGGCGAGCCATCCAACCACTTCTCGGTTCATTTCGGCATGGCTGGTCAAATATCCGGCGACGCCGACGGTGCCCTCCCGTGCGAAACGCCGGGCTGCTGTCTTGGCCGTGTGCAATGCGCCGCCCTGACCCCACCAAGTTTCGGCAGGAAAGATCACTTCTTCAAGCCATCGCAAAAGCGGAAGCCCATCACAGCCGATGCAGTCAATCTGGGGGAGATGTGCGTGTGCGTCGATAAACGCTGGAACAAGGAGCTGGTTTGGATGACCGATTTTCTGAATACCTGGCATGTCCGGTGCAGGACCATGTCCGATTTCGGTGATCACGGCATCCTCCACACGGATCCAGCCCAACTCGGGCTCGAACGAAGGATTGGTGAGGATTTTGGCTTCAATCAGCATTGAGAATTCCGTAGGTCAAGGTTCACGTATTGCGGTGTGCGCAGAGGCATCCTATAGTCGCCTGACTTCGGTGCGGTCGCTCGGTGGTGGGCGAATTGCATCCGCACCGCATCGTGTTCGACCATTCTTTTACAGGGTGCCAACATGTCCATGACAGCGGATATCCCCAAGGGACTCGCAGGAGTCACCGCCGCCGAGACCGAAATGAGCTTCATCGACGGCGAGGCCGGAGTGCTCGAATACGTGGGCATCCCGATCGGCGAGTTGAGCGCGAACTCTTCTTTCGAAGAAACCATCTACCTCCTGTGGAATCGGCGATTGCCGAAGCAGAACGAGTTGGATGAGTTCACAAAGGAGCTTCGCGCTCGCTATGACCTCCCAGCGGGTATGAGCAACCGTCTGCTCTCACTCCCGATGGCGGCCCACCCCATGCACGTGCTCCGCACCATGGTCAGCGCTCTCTCGATGCACGATCGTGATCCGAACAACCTCGATATCGATCAGGTGCGTCAGAAAGCCCTGAACATCCTGGCTCACGCACCGACCATTATTGCCTACTTTGATCGCTACCGCCGAGGCCTGCCGCTGGTTCCGCCTCGCAAGGACCTCTCTTTCGCGGCGAACTTCCTGTACATGCTCAACGGCGAAGAGCCCACCAAGACCATGGAGCGTGCGTTTGATATCTGCATGATCCTGCACGCAGACCACGGGCTGAACAACTCAACCTTCGCGGCACGGGTCGTGATATCGACGCTCTCTGACATCTACTCGGCGCTCACCGCCGCCATCGGCTCGCTCCGAGGGCCCCTGCACGGCGGAGCGAACGAGGGCGTGATGCACATGCTCAACGAGATCGACTCGCTCGATCAAGTGGAGGCTTACATCACCGGGAAGCTTGAACGCAAGGACAAGGTGATGGGCTTCGGTCACCGCGTTTATAAGGCAAAGGATCCTCGCGCGACCGACCTCCAGAAGCTCGCGAAACAGCTTGCTGAAGACACCGGCAACGGTGATCTGTACGAAAAATCGCACGCGATCGAAGAGATCATGGAACGGGAAGTCGCGGCCAAGGGCATCTATCCGAATGTAGATTTCTATTCTGCCACGACATACCACTGCATCGGTCTTGAGCTCGACCTGTTCACACCGATGTTTGCCCTGAGCCGAATCGGCGGCTGGACTGGCCACATCCTCGAGCAGCTCGCGGACAACCGCCTGTACCGCCCGGCGGCCCAGTATGTCGGACCTCACGCCCAGCCCTACACGCCCATCACCCAGCGGTGAGTCTCAAAAGAGCATGGCGTCGGTGGCGTGTCTCGATGGCCCCCGATGGTGACGAAGTCCTTCGGATGCATCGAGAGCTCGAAGGGCAGTTGGCGATGGAAGAAGTCCAACTGCTCTATCGTGGCGCGCAAGGCAAACAGACCATTGTTGAGATCGGCTCATTCCGAGGGAAGTCGTGCGTGGTCATGGCGTTGGGCTCTCAGGAAGTGGGGGGGCATGTCACAGCCATCGATCCACATCTCTCTCTCGATCCTGTGGGTGACACGGACTACAACGCCGAGGATCTGGAAGTGTTCAACACGACAATCGAGAAGTGGGGAGTTGCAGATCGAGTTACCCACATTGTCGAGCGTTCCCACGAAGCCCGAGCGAACTGGAAAGACACGCCCATCGACTTGCTCTGGATTGACGGGGATCACTCGTACGAAGGTGTTAAACTCGATCTCGACGATTGGAGCGACCTCGTTTCTCCAGGCGGGTTGATCGCTTGTCATGACTACACTCACCGTGAGAGTGTTCGCCAAGCATGGAGCGAAACCATCGAGCGGGGCGGGAACGATCAGTGGGAAGTGCACAAGCCGGTCCGGAGCATTATCTCCGCGACTCGGAAATGAACCTTTTCTGATTCAAGTATTTGCTTGCTCTTCGGGTCCCGAAGGCTCTTGTGATGGAGATGGGGTCACAGCAGGGGTCTCAACTTGTGCGAGTTCCTCACCTTCAACGGTAAGCCGCGTGGGATGCCCATGCCAGGAGTGATTCCCATCCGAGAGTTTGTTCGTGATGAGATCGCTCACATCCTGCATGTTTCCGTCTGCAGGAACCCAAGAATTGTCGACATCCGGGAAATCGATCTTGCAATTCTCGCACTTCTTGTTGTCGTAAAATCGGATCGGGCACCAAAAGCTTTCGATGTTGCGAAGCATTTCTGAGCCAAGGGACCAGATGCCGGTCATCCAATCGCAGTACAGACACCAAATGAGATCGTGCCCCACGAGTCCCTCAAACTTGTGACGAGAAATGTTGACCCAATCCCCGTGCTTGTAGCGGGGGAGCTTGATCAGTACCGCCACGGGTGGATAAACAACGTACTCAGCAAGGCGGATGATCCAGAAGACCGGAACCGCAAGCGCTGTGTACCACACAGCGATGTGGTTTCGGATCGGGCCGACCTGAGCGTTGAGCGCTTTGACGATGCGAGGACCTTTGACCGCCTCGGAATGCTGACGCTCATGCAGATTGGTCCACAGGATGACCGCACTCGACATTGCGAGCGCGCCGGCAACCATGCCGACAAGACCGAAGAGCAAACTCCCTTGGCCGGCACGATGTCCAAGGAGAAATCCACCGAAGAGCGGCAGGGCGGTGAAGTAGGTCACTGCAAGATCAAGACCCGGGGCGCGTTCGAGGTTTTCTCGGATCCCGGCCCATCTCTCTCCGAAGATGGCCTTTCCTCTGTCGAGCAGGACGACACCGCCCAGGAGCAGCATCAGATTCACGATGTAGATAAAGATCAGGGTCGCAATCATGCGACGAGCATACCGAGACCGGGGATCTTGGCGCAAAGAAAAACCGCACAGTGCGTGTGCGGTTAGTCATCAGCAGAATTGAGCACAGAAATCAGCGACGGCCGCCCGGCTTGACCGTCATCCGCTCGGCCTTGCGAGCCGCACGACGCTTGCGCTCTGAGGGTTTCTCGTAGAACGCGCGCTTCTTGAGGTCCTTGGTCAGGCCTTCCTTCTCGCAGAGCTTCTTGAATCGACGGAGCATCTGCTCAACATGTTCGCCGCTGCGTGCTTTGACTCGGATGGCCATTCGTATCCTCGGAAACGGTGAAAAGTGTTGCGAAACAATTGATTGCCCGGAGCCTGAACTGCCGGATCGGGCGAGCCGGATAGTATC
>JBCDAP010000182.1:0-4822 GCA_039185335.1 Planctomycetota bacterium
CCCGTCGCCTCGATCAGGTCGGCAAGGGAGGTCGAATTGAAGCCTTTTTTCATGAAAACAGCCATCGCCTTGTCGAGGACCTCGTTCTCATCAAATGATTTTTCCCAAGGCATGAGCAACCTCCTCTCTTAAGGCCTTAATACTCTACGCAATACCTGTTTAAACCAGTCGGTATAATAAAATATTTCATACCCACACGATCATCGAGGGCCTGCCAATCTGGTCGCCTACAAAAAAACGTCCTCGATAACGTCGCGGCCTACCGCGTTATCGAGGTCAAGCCGGTTGTGTCGGCGAGGACGACGGCAACGGGAACGGTGTGACCTTCGCCGAGTACAAACTCAGCGTCGATATGAAGGAGGGCAGCAAGTTCAACCCCGACCAGGTCCAGGTGACTCGCTGGAAGGACACCAAGGCCGTGAACGTGAAGTTCTACTACAACCCTGATTTCTAAGCACCCAGCTCGTGCCGCCTTGCAGTGGTTCGTGCCCCTCTGTTCAATAGATCTAAGCCGTGTTACACGAAACCCTCCAACCCCTGCTCGCCCCGGTCGTGCTGATCTCGGCATGTGGTCTGATGATCATGGCGCTGAATGCTAGGGCGATGACCTCCAAGTCCCGCATCCGCCAATTGCACATTGAGCGGCTCGCACTGAGCGAGAAGGCGAATGATGTCGGCCACGCAACGATGACCCAGCGGCTGCGTTATGAAGGAGTGGGTAACCAATCGACGAACTTGCTGCACCGCCTCAAGCTCATGCGTGCAGCATTGATGTGCATGGTCGGTACGGTTGTCCTGATGCTGGCTAGTTCGATCTTCATTGGGTTGAGCACAACGCCGATTGGCAAACCCGCCGAGATCTTTGCGGTTATCACCTTCATATCGGGGATCCTGTGCATGCTCGCAGGCGCGGTGACTTTTTTGCTAGAGCTACGCATCTCATTGAAGGAAATCACGTACGAACACGACCGGATGATGGGCCTCCGATTGCCTGACGAAGAAGGTGAAGGGGAAAACCATGCCTGTAGTGGACAGAATTGAGCTGATAAAACCGCCTCCGGAGTAGAGGCCGAGCGAGGGGGTGCTGCAGAGAACAACGTGCTTCGAGTTGAAGACTGAAGCGAATGCGATGAGCGAGTTGGTTGCTAGTTCGATTTGTTCTCTATCGTGTTCGTTCCCTTTCGCTGGGTGGCCCAAGAGATTTTGCGCCTTCCTAGGCAGCATTCAATCGTCTCTCTTTGACTCGAATCGCCGGATACAGCAGGTTCGGATCGTCTCGAACCGACATTCTGCGCACCTATATCTCGAGCAGAATCCCGCCGTTCTACGTGTATCGCAGAGGCTCTTTGAGTTTGATTCCGGCTTCTGCTTCGCATGGTGTCAACTTATCGTGAGCGGCAAGAGGTCGCAGGTAGTAACGCCGGTACTGCCCCTCGTGTGCGGAGGGAGAAAGTGAAAGCAGACTAACAGCCGCATGAAATGGTTCGATTCCGATCAATTGAAAACGCCGCTCGATGGCGGCGTGAGAGACTGTTCGACGTATCGGGGATCGGCCTCCGCTCAACTTCGGATTCGGATTACCCGAACACCGCTGCCTCCACTCATCGTGTATCTCCGACATCCTCGGCCGGCGTGCGTCGAATCACTACAGCGGTGAGATCATCCGGCTGCGGAGTACGCTGTATAAACGTCTCTAGATCATCAAGCAGACCACAGATGAGGGCTTCACCGGACTTGCGACCATGCACCCGAAGCGACTCCGTGAGTCTGTTCATGCCGTACTGCTCGCCGGATGGATTTGCCCACTCAAAGAACCCGTCGGTAACAAGCAGAAACACATCACCGCTATCTAGGTTGTGCGTGATCGCTTTGGCTTCGTCACCCGAGTCAAAGACGCCAAGTGGAAGTGCATCCGCCCCAAAGCTCGCGACCTCACCATCGGCATGACGAAACACAAGCAAAGGTCCGTGGCCTGCGGACGTCGATAGGACGGCCGAGTCGTTCGGCGTGATGATCACCGCGGCGAATGTGACAAAACGGCCATCCCCGAGATCTTGCACGAGTTCGCTGTTCAGACGGCTCATGGCCGCAGCAATTTTCTTCTCAAACCGCAGCGCGGTCCGCGCGTAGGCGCGACAGAAGCACGTGATCATGGCCGGTCCAAGGCCATGCCCGGTGACATCGGCGATGCAAACGGCGAACTTGCCATCATCGAGTGCGACCCAGTCGAAGTAGTCGCCTCCTGTTTCATCCGCTGGCCGATTCCAGCCAACGATCTCAAAGCCTGGGATGATCGGAGGCTCGCTCGGCATGAGGCTCTGCTGGATCAACGCCGCGGCTTGGAGATCACGCTCAGCTCGGATCCGCTTTTCGGCTTCCGAGGTCGCTGTCTCCAGATAGCGACGCATGCGGAGCGCAACGAGAGCTGCGGCGGCACCCATCACAAGCAAGATAATCGCAGAGAACACCTCCAGCGAGCGCGGAATCCCGAGGATCTCGCTTGCCCCTTCGCCCTCCGTCATGAGCGACGCAATCACAACGGCTGCCAGGCCTAGCGCCGAGGTGAGTCCAGCGACAAGTGAAACAAGCATTCTGACATGGAGGACGCTGAGCACAATAAAGATGCCGTACAAGTGACCCGACGGCCCCATGGCAGCCCCTTGCAGCATGATGCCTTCAGAGAGGCCAACAGAGAACGCAAGTGCTGTCGGCGCCGATGCTTCTACCACCGCGTTCGTGTATATCCAGGCGGCGGGAAGCGGTCGGTTGTGGTCGCGGCCGCGCATCAGCCAAACGAGCGTGACAACTTCGTAGAGGATTAGCAACCCCATGATGATCGGTATTCCTGAGGGTACCTCGGCCACAGATTGATCCCCGGCCGTGCTGAGTCGGATGACATTCACAACGGCAGTCGCAAACACGAGTGAGAGAACTGCAGCCGTCCGGAAACGAACTGCGCTGTTCATTGCAGCGATCAGGGAAGTGGAGTCTGCCATGTGTGAAGGTCTCGTCATCTCCGACTCTCATCACCTAGGTTTAGGCACGCCGCACGCCGAGTACAAGACGCCAACCTCTGGACACGAGCAGTGGTGACGTTGATGCACCGATTCCGTTCATGGCTACTGTTGCTGCAGCGAGGGGAGATCTCCCTAGCGTCGATAGGTCCCGAGATGTTCTGTTCATTGCGTTGTTCCTGGTGCTTCGGGGTTTGTAGGTAACAGTTCATTGGGTGAAGGACGCCGCGGTCGTGAGCTGGCGATTTGGAGTGATACGAGTCGCCCGAGCAATACCACAAGGAAGATTTGCCCGAACACCGCTTCCAGTGTGGCCACTGAGCGAGCGAACGCGGTCGTAGGACTCACATCGCCGTTACCGAGCGTGGTCAGCGTCACAAAGCTGAAATAGGACAAGTCACCAGCGCTAACCTCCGTTGCTCGCCCAGAGACCCGGAATGATCCCGGTTGCATCGTCTCTATGGCGTGAAATCCGATCGTCCAGATGATGCCCGCCAAGAGGTATGTCGTGACCGCTGCGCTGATCAACGCGGGCGTGACAGCCGGAGTGTTCAGCATCCGTCGGATTGACTTTACGACTACGAGTGTGCCGCAGCACAACAACGCGCCATCGGCCGCAGCCTGGGCCAGTCGATCCTCCGGAGCAAACACGATCCGCACCACGGTCGCGACGCTGATGAGTGCGAACCACAAGCCCGCCTCAAGCCGGTACTTATTCACACCAACGAAGATCGTTACGAGAATGGCATAGAATAGTGTCTGAGTCGCGACGGCGGCGACGGATGTTGGATCTTGCAGGGTGTACGCGGACACAAAGACATGCACAATCACAACCAACAGTCCACCGTGAGCCAGTGCAGGCGGAAGCGGTGCTGATGACTCAGTCGTTGGCATCGTCTGATGGCTCCGCTTCGTTCGATGATGGTGACCAGCCGCCACCCAATGAGCGCTGGAGCGTGATGTAGGTGAGCGCTACATCCGATCGGCTCAGAATGAGGTTGTCTTCTGCTATAAAGAGCTCCCGCTCGCTATCCAGGACATTCTGAAAATCACTTCGGCCCTCGAGATAGAGCTGTCGCGAGAGTTCCGCTGATTGTCCCGCCGCGATGGAGGCGCGAGCAAACGCTTCGGCTTGCTCAGTCTGACGGGCGTGCCTGAACAACGATCCCTCAACCTCTTCGAGTGCTTCGAGTACCGTCGATCGATAGTTCAATAGTGCGATGTCCGCGATGGCCTCTTGAGCACGCACTTCGCCGCGTTCTCGCCCACCGTCGAAGAGATTCCACGAGAATCCGGGGCCAACACCGAAGCCGATACTGTCAGCGTCAAAGAGTGAGCCGAAGTTCGTCGATCCGAACTCAAGAGAGCCACCGAGCGTGAACACGGGGTACAGGTCGCCGAGTTCTACGCCGATCCGAGCGACCTCTGCCGCGAGCGTACGTTCCGCGGAACGCACATCAGGGCGTCGACGCAACGTATCCGCCGGGATGCCGACAGAAATCCTCTCTGGCGGTAACGGAATCGTTGCTGCTACTCGAAGTTCATCGAGTAGGTTCGTCGGATTCTCACCGAGAAGTACGGCAAGGCGCAATGCCGCATCGCGTTCATCAGCGATCAACAGAGGTAGTTCGGCTTCCGTATTGGCCAGATTGGTCTCAGCCTGCGCGACATCGAGCTGGGGTGAGGCGCCATTCTCAAACCGGATAGTCGTCAGCTGGAGACTTTGTCGCTGGATCGCGATGTTCCGACGGGCGACGCGAACCCGCTCCTGCGCAGTTCGCAGGGCGACGTACTCACTCGCAACATCG
>JBCDAP010000183.1:0-4815 GCA_039185335.1 Planctomycetota bacterium
CTCAGTACAGCGGCCATCCTCGCGGCGGCGGGTTCGGCGTTCGCCTATGACTCGGCGGAAGAGATGTTCGATGTTGAACTGACCGGTGGTCCGGCCGAAGCCGAGCGGGCTTTCGCCAAGGTCGTCGAGACACATCGTGGTCTGGAATCTCTCGAACAGCGGGCCTTCTCTGAGTACACCTACGACGGGCTGTTCGAAGACCAGACGCTCAACACCTTTTTTGTTTATGAGAGGGGAGAAGGCTTTGCCATCGAGATCGGCGACAACGAGATGCACTTGGTTCGTCACCATGGAATGGTCATCGTGGCGAGTTCTGATCTGAAGCAATATGCCCAGGCGGAGTATCGCGACATCAAGGATGATGTTCTCGGTTGGGCGGAAGAGGTGGCCGATCAACCCATCTCGACGCCGATCGCGAGCAACATTCTTTTGGCATCGTCGGCCAATCCCGAGGACATTTTCGATGAAGGTATTGAGTTTGTCGGGACCGCTGATGGTCTTATCGCGATGGAGATGACGCACGATGAATTGTCCTACCCTGTTCGCTTTGCGGTAGATGGTGGGATGCTGACTTTCACTGCGATTGATCTTTCGGCTCAGGCCGAAGAGATGGGGATTGAGAACAGCGAGTTCTGGGGTTTCGGTCGGGTTGAGAGTGTTGCTGATTCGAAGGCGCACGATCATGGCGACTTCGAATTCGACGCCGAAGGTTTGTATCGTGTTCCCCAACTCACCGATGATGTGCGTGGCAAGCTGCGCGAGCTTCAAGAAGAGCTAGATGGTTCCGGAGAAGCTCCTGTTTGGGAAGCAAGAACCCTTAATGGTGATCGCATCGCTCTCGAAGATTTTCGGGGCAAGGTTGTGTTGATGGATTTCTGGGCCACATGGTGTCCGCCCTGTGTTCGTGCCCTTCCCGAGATCCAAGCGATCCATGAGATGTACGACGAGGATGATGTGGTTGTGCTGGGCATGAACCAGCGCGAGAACGGTCAGACGGTTGACGATTACGTCAGCGATAAGGGTTTTACCTTCACTCAAGTCATGGACCGCGATGGTTCTATTGGCGATAAGTACGGCGTCGAAGGTATTCCCTCGACCGCTGTCGTTGATCCTGCGGGCAACCTGACATACTTCCACACCGGGTACTCACCCGGCATGAAGCAGGATCTTATTGATGCGATCGAGGAGGCTCGTCTTGTCGATCCGGATCAGCCTGCTGACAGAAGGCCTGGCACGGAGATCTTGGACGACATCGAGGCGTACCGGACTATTCTCGATGCTCAGCGTGTTGCTTCGGGTGAGTACGCGGGCGTCAACTCTCGGAAGTTCGGACGTATCCAGAACGTCGAAGGTGCTTTCGGCGAAGCCCAGCGGTTCGACGCCGACGGGGATGGTGTTCTCGATCTCTTCTTCATCGATGGTGAAAGCATCGTTGCCATCAACGGTGCGACCGGTGGTGTCAGAAACATGGAGCTTCCTCGTCTTCCGCGCAACGATGGTGTGATGGGCTTTGCTCTGATCGATCTCAATGGCGAGAGCGGGTTCCTGCTATCTCTTGATGAGTATGACGACACATTCGATACGCAGCACCTCGTCGTGGTCAGTGAGGACGGCGTTCAATGGCAGACCGAAATCGAAGCCGGGAACAATGTCTCCGTTGACGCTTATGTCGGCACGGGTGACCTCGATGGTGATGGCGTCGATGAGGTCCTCGTTGGTGTCGAGATGTGGGACGAAGACTTCAATTACTCGTACGGTCTCGACATCGTCGACGGCCGGACCGGGCAGCTCGTTAGCCGACGGGAAGTTGAGCTCGGTGTCTTCAAGTTCGAGACCATCCGAAACGAAAGTGGCCCAGACACTGTTCTGATGCTCGGCAATGGGCAGGTCTTCAGACTCGAAGAGTGAGCGAAAGTTTGGGTTTATCTTAGAGTGCCGTGTCTCTTGATGGCTTGTGTGCCACTGGTAGCTCGTCTACCAGTGCTCGTTGGGCTCGATGTTCCACAGCACTGGAAGCAAGCTGCTCAGTGGCACACACGAAGCAGATTACAATGATGCAGTGCGGTTTTAGGCCTTGCTCATCGTGTACAGCATCTCGCGTGCGATCTGGCGTGAACGTTCGTCGTATGCATCCGCTGCGTGATCAGTTCCGTCATACGCTTTCGGGTCGGCGTATGTGATCGCGAAACGTTGGGTGACGCCCGGGACGTGCGGGCAGGCTTGATCTGCATCAGAGCACACCATGATCGCCGCGAAGTTCTCAAGCGGGTTCGGCGCTGTGTCGAACTTCTTCGAGAAGCCTACGACCGCTTCACGGTTTTCTGCGAAGCTCGAAAGGTAAATCGGGTTCGAAGTTGTTGTTGTCTTGAGGATTTTCCAACCGTTGCGTGGGAGTGTCGCGACGGCTTGCGGGTTGAATGCGGTTGACTCAGATCCGCCCGAGAAGCTCTCGATGTTCTGGAGTTCGTAGTACGCCGCGGCTGCTGCTGCCCAGAGCTGCGACAAGTGCGAGCGACGGGAGTTGTGCGTGCAGACGAAGTTCAGGCGTGCTGTTCCGTCACCCTCTTGTGCCGTTCGGATGTAACTCGCGAGTGCCTCGAGCTTCGCTTTTCGCTCTGCCGGGATGTCACCAAACTCGCTGACTCGTGCGGTCAGGTAGGCGTGCAAACCGGGGTGAAAGCGGGTGTGACAACCGTGATGGTTCTCCTGGGACGTCTGCTGGACGTCCGCGAGGCCTGGCAAGGCGATCAGCAAAGCGAAGACGGCAGCAATGGCAACGATCAGCATCATCTCGGTGGGCCTGTGATATCAGTTGCAGTGTGAGGGCGGAGGGAACCCGAAAACCCTAGAATCTACCCGCCTCTCCCCGCTGGGTCGGTCCGAGGGGTTGACTCTGTCCGGATCTTCACATTTCCCCTTTCTAGGGGCTATTCACGCCGCGGAATGCCATGACACGAACCAACTTTGCTGAAGAAGCCGTCCTCACAAAGCGGATCCCCTCGAGGCCGTTCGGGCAAGACGCGAACCGTCGTGTGATCTCCATCGATGAGTATCTTCAGACCGGCGGTTACGAGTCTCTGAAATCGGCGATTCAGATGCAGCCGAGTGAGCTTGTCGATTTGGTCAAAGCTTCCGAGCTCCGTGGTCGAGGTGGTGCGGGCTTCCCGACCGGCTTGAAATGGTCTTTCATGCAGCAACCCGATCCCGGCTCAAAGCCCGACTTCTCTATGAACGGTGGTGTCTCTGGCGATCGTGAGCCGCGATACCTCGCGATCAACGCTGACGAGTCCGAGCCCGGCACGTTCAAAGATCGCCTCCTGATGGACTTTGATCCGCACATGATGCTCGAGGGCATCGCCATCTGTTGCTACGCTTGCCAGCTCGATCGCGCGTACATCTATATCCGCGGCGAGTATCACCACCAAGCGATGGTTGTTGAGAACGCGATCAAGGAAGCCTACGAAAAAGGCATCTTCGGTCCGAACGGCCTCTTGTCGAGCGCCACGACGGCCACCGGCCATCCGTTTGGCGTTGATGTGTATCTCCACCGCGGTGCTGGGGCGTATATCTGTGGCGAAGAGACGGGGCTGCTGGAATCGCTCGAAGGCAAGCGCGGGTGGCCTCGCATCAAGCCGCCCTTCCCCGCAGTGAAGGGTCTCTTCGGTAAGCCGACGATTATCAACAATGTCGAGACGCTTGCGGCGCTGCCTTCGATCATCGAGAAGGGTATCGACTGGTTCAAAGCGCACGGCGTGCCGGGCTCGGCGGGCACAAAGCTCATGGGCGTTTCCGGGCATGTTGTCGAGCCGGGGGTCTTTGAGTTCGATCTGGGCATTCCCCTCCGGACCATCGTTGAGCAGTACTGCGGCGGGATGCGTCACGGGAAGAAATTTAAGGGAGCCATCGCGGGTGGTGTTTCTACCGGCATCCTCTCCGCCGATCAGTACGACGCGCCGATGGATTTCGACATCGGGCGCAATTACAACGTTCTCGGCCTTGGCACCGCCTGCCCAACGATCTTCGATGAAGACACCGATATGGTTGCGGTTGCCCGAAACATCGCTCGCTTCTTCAAGCACGAATCCTGCGGGCAATGCACGCCCTGTCGTGAGGGCTCGGGCTGGCTCTATCAACTCCTCTCTCGCATCGAAGACGGTGATGCTCGCAGCAAGGATCTCGACCTCACGCTCGAGATTGCCACGTCGATGGGCGCGATGCCGGGCACGACCATCTGCGGCCTTGCGGACGGCAACAATTGGGCCGTGCGCACGATCCTGAACAAGTATCGCGATGAGTTTGAAGCTCGGGTGAAGCCGACATTCGTGCCGGTGACCGTTGGTGTTGCGAGCTGAACTCTTTCTTGATGAAGAAAGGCTGCCTCGGTGTTGAGGCAGCCTTCTAATCTCAAGACGAGTGGTGATGGTTCATTCAGTCCCAACACCTTGAACCAAGTCGAACTTGAGATCGCGCCCATGCGTGCGGACGAAGCGGGGTGCCATACCTTGTCCTGTTGCTGCGCGTCCTTGCTCTAAACCGGGGTGTTTATGGTTTGTGTTTATCGCGATTGTGTTGATGATCTCGACCGAAGTGCTGAGTAAAGGCAAGGGTTTTCTCCGCTCCGAGCCCGTGAGAAAGAATGCTGTTGCGCACTTCGTCGCCCATAAGCGAGTCGGCATGCGCAGAGGCATTGAATGTGAAGCTCTTCTCTGGGACGTTGCCCAACCTCCCTTCGGGATCAGCGGGTGCGCCTCCCTGCGTACGCACTTTTAGCCGATGAGAGCCTCTGATTGCTCGTTGTTCTTGCTGGCAGGTTTC
>JBCDAP010000184.1:0-4815 GCA_039185335.1 Planctomycetota bacterium
CACGATTCATGAAGTGGTTTGGCGGGGGTGAGGACACTGTTCCAGGAGGGTGGAGCAGGGAGGCGTTCGTCGAACGCCTCGAAGTCCTCACCCCCCATTGGCGACCGGTCTACATCGATCGTGAGTTGGTCGAAGAGGGACCGCTCCGTCTCGGCGAACTTGCGGTCGTGCACGTGCAGAATCGCAGCGAGCCATTCCGTTGGGCGGGAGTCAGCGAGGTCGAAGGCTTGATCCCGCTGCAAAACGAGTTGAACACACGTCTGAGCGATCGAGCGCACCGCGTCACGATGCAGAGCTTCAATATGTACCTCGCAAAGGGCATCGAGAGCTTCGGCGAGGGTTTGGTCGGGCCGGGACGTGTCTGGACCACAGACAACCTCGACGCGCAAGTCCAGAGCTTCGGCGGCGACGGCCATTCACCAAGCGAAGAACGCCACATCGAAGAGCTGCGCAGCGCCATGGACAAATCGAGCGCCGTATCGCCTGTCGTGCTGGGCACCGTGCGAGAACGACTTGGGCATCTTTCGAGCGCGAACGCGTTGCGGATCACGCTGATGGGTGTGCTGTCGAAAGCAGAGCGAAAGCGTGTGCTGTTCGGTGCCGGGATCCGTCGTGTGTGCGAGCTCGCGCTCTCGGCGGCAGACAAGGCGGGTGTAATCGAGACGAGCGAGTCAGAACGCCGAGTCCGGATCGAGTGGAGCGATCCGCTGCCGATCTCGGAACGCGAGCAGGTGCAGACAGCGATCGCAAAGGAAGGGCTCGGCGTTGAACGCGCAGAAGTCCTGCGCGACATCGGTGAGACAGATCCAGGAGTCGAGTGAAACAAGAACAGCGCGGAACAAGCAGCAAGTCGAAACACATGAAGGAGTTCGTGATGGACGAGGCAGAAACGAAGACAGAAGCAACGGGCCCGGAGGAAGAAAAACTGGTGCCGGTGAGCGAGGCGATCCGTTATCGCAAGCGGGCGCAAGAGGCGGAGCGATCCGCCGAGGAGCTGGGTGGTCGCGTGGAAGAACTGGAAGCATCGCTCGGAACGACAAGGGATGAGTTGGATTCGATGGAACGCCGGCACGCGGTTGATCTCGCGCTGATGCGCGAAGGAGCGATCGATCTCGAGACGGCGCGTCTGATGACCGAACTCACGATGGAGTCAATGAAAGAGGGCGACGCGACGGCAGCGGTCTCCGCGTTACGAAGAGACAAGCCGTTCCTGTTCCGCAAGCGCGTCGGTGAAGCGGGCGGAGCGATGTCGGCCAAGGTGTCGCAAGAGCGAATGCAAGCCGCAGAAGCGGGAGAACAGGCAGCGCGGAGCGGCGATCGGGAATCGCTGCTGCGTTACCTGCGAGCACGAAGAACCTGAACACACGAACAAAGCAAAGGATGGAAAGGAATAGAAATGGCTTTCACAGGAAAAGCAACGTACAGCGCCGGGGCGGGTCTTCCCGAGGTCTACGAGGATGTGGCGGATGTCATCGGCATCGTCAGTCCGTTCGAGACGCCGCTCCTTGATCACTTGGGCGATGCACGCCGGTCGGCGACAAGCACCGTGCACGAGTGGATCGAAGACGAGCTGCTGCCGAATTATGATCAGATCGATCACACGGTGTTCTCGCCGAATCCGACAGCAGCGACAAACTTCGGTGTCGACAACGAAGAACGCTTCCGAGTCGGAGACCTGATCCGTGCCGACGGTTCGTCAGAGGTGATGCTGGTCACCGCGGTGAGCGCAAGCACGATCACAGTCACACGCGGATACGGCGGAACGGCCGCCGAAGCGCTGAGTAATAACAAAAAACTCTGGATCATCGGCAACGCCGCGCTCGAAGGTGCCGAAGCGAGCGAGAGCCGGTTTAACAACCGCGTGCGCAAGCAGAACCACACGCAGATCTTCGAAGCGAGTGTCGAAGTCTCGGGTTCACAGCTCGCTGCGAACACCATCGGCGTGCAAGACGAGCTCGATTACCAGATGCAAGAACGCATGCGAGAACTGCTTCGTGATCTTGAGAGCACCGTGATCAATGGCGTCGCACCAACGAGCAACCAGATCGGAAGCTCCACCGTGCGAAGATCGATGGACGGCATTATCGCGCAGCTTTCAACGAACCGATTCGAACCCAATTCCGGAGCGATCCCCGCCGGCGACGGAGGATCGAACGATGGGCTCAACGAAACGGTCCTCAACGCGGCTCTGCGGGAGATCTGGACGAATTCGTCCTCCAGCATCGACACCATCGTCGTCAATGGAGCGCAAAAACGAAGAATCAATTCGTTCATCGGCGACTCACGAGGCTTTGCTGCGAGCGACACAGCGTTCCGTGACCTCGTCAGCGTGTACGAGAGCGACTTCGGCGTGTGCCGTGTTGTGCTGAGCCGAGCGATGCCGCAAGACTCCGTGCTTCTGCTCGATTCGTCTCGACTTCAAGTGGTTCCGCTCACCGGTCGAAGCTTCGCCTTCAAACGTCTTGCATCGAGCGGAGATTCCGAGCGCGGCCAGGTCATCGGTGAATACACGCTCGAGCTCCATAACGAGTCTGGGCACGGCCTGATCTCCGGGCTAGCAACGTCATAACAAACGAAAGGTGCTCTCTTGGATGCTCGGGCGATCGGAAACGCTCGCTCGAGCACTTCGGTGTGTTCAAAGCATGAAGTGATCTGTTTCAAATAAGTTTCCATGAAGAATGAAAGAGAAAGAAGGAGGTGCGATGATGTTTGCGCGAGATATTGATCTTCTCAGAATCGAACCGATGCTGTTCGATCTCGTTCGATTTCATGCCAATGTCGTTCTGGCAAGGCAGAGTCTTATCGTCGATGAGGACGGTGTTGTGTCTATAGCCGGGCACCAAGGCCTTGGTGATCAAGGCTTTGTTCTGCAGAGCGACAACGGGCTGTACGAGATCGCTCAGGAAGTCAGCCCAGCGAAATACCAATTGCATCGAGATCCTGCTCTGACCGATGGCGCGACCCTGCCGATTCTTATCGCCGACGACTTTGTTGCCGTCAAAGTCGCCACATTCAGGCCACAGATCGCTGTAGTTCACACACAGCTCATGCGCTCCGTCGGCCTGACTTCCGATATCGATGAATCGAAGGTGCTCAATCAAACCGAACTCGTCGCGCTCGAGTCGTACGCCGCGTTGCATCTGATCTTCGCGGCAGCGAGCGGCGTCGGAGAAAAAGCGGACGGCTTCGAAAGGCGAGCCGCGATCCATCTGGAACGCTTTCAGGACGAACGAGAACGCGTCGGATTTCTTGTTGACACAGACGGTTCGGGAACAGGCAACGCGGTCCGCCGTGTCTCGAATCTTCAACTCGGGAGGGCATAAAAATGACCAGGATCGAAGACGGCATGGTGCGATTCGAGAACACCGACATCGACGGTGTTGTGCGCGTCAAAGTAGAACGATCAGCACAAAGCGTGATCGGGTTCGGACCAAGACAACGCGAACCATCGTTGGTCGGTGTCGCTGATGCGCGAGTCCGTGTGGAAATCGAACGTCACGGACCGTTCGTTGCCGCACGAGTTGGTGATGTCGGAGATGTCGGTGTCCTGACCTGGGGCGAACGAACCGGAGCAGGAAGCAGAGTCAGAAGATTCACCGTCAGAGCGGTTGTCTCAGGATGGATGTCGGAGGTCAGCGAATCGAACGGCCTTGTTGAAAAATGGACATTCGTGGGTGATGAAGTCAACTCAACGACCGCAAGCGCCTTGAGCGAGCAAGTAGAGGAGTGAGAGAGATGAGCAGTTATCGAGGTATGAACCTGTTTTCTGCCGGGCCGCACGAATTCGTGATCGGGCCAACGGGTTTGTTGCTAGATCCGGGCCAGTTCGGCGGAAGCAGCGTCACCGGTAAGCCAAGTGTGATCGGAGTCACCGGCCTCAAAATCACGCAGCACGGCTGGTTGGTCCAAACAACATCAAACGCGGTATGGACACAGTTCGATGCAATCAGAGCAGAAGCCGACACGAATCAATCGGGCACGCTCGTAGACGAAACCGGACGAAGCTGGCCCACCATGACCATGACAAAGCTCGAAGCGCTCGGGCCGATCAGCCGCCTGATCGACGGGCGATGGGCGCTCGAGTACGAAATCCAATACCGCGAGATCGATCCAGGTGTTTAAGCCACTCGTGTGCCACTGGCAGCTCGCTGCCAATGCCTCAGGAAAGCGATTCCAAAAAGGCACTGGTGAACAAGCCAGACGAGTTGGACTCACCATGAGAGAAGGGTGAACGCAATGACGGAACTATTCAGTGAAGTAGCTCAGCTCGGAGCGGCTGGCGTGATCGGGCTGATGTGGCTGCTCGAACGACGGGCCGCGGGCGAACGCGAAAGACGATTGGATGAGGCGCACCGCAAGCTGATGGTGCAACGTGTCCAGCTGGGCGAGCTGATGAAGCTGGTTTCTGACAACACACGCGCCATGCTGGGCCTCGAGTCGAGCCAACGGGCGATCTTGGGCGTGCTACGCCGAACACTCACAGACGATGAAGCCGCACCGGACCAAACCGGGTGAGGACGTACACTATGCCGATGCGAGATCTTCGTGCAGCAGTAGGCTGGTTCGCGATCGCAGGCGTGCTCTTGTTGTGTGCCTGCGCGCCCAAGCCTGACGATTTTCCGACCCGGATCGACGAGGAAGGGCTCGAGCCACATTCGCAGAGCGAAGGCGCCGTAACTCCATCGATTCGCGTCATCGAAGGCGACTTCGATGCGGACGGACCGTTCCCTCCCGAACGCTTGCATGTGCATCCGCTGACATCGTTCGTGACCGATCCGAGCAGCGGCGAAGCGAGCATCGAGCTGCATGTCGAGC
>JBCDAP010000185.1:0-4796 GCA_039185335.1 Planctomycetota bacterium
CAGGCGAAGCTGCTGCGTGTGTTGCAGGAGCGGAGCTTTGAGCGGGTAGGTTCGTCGACGACGATTTCCGTTGATGTGCGGGTGATTGCTACGACCAATCGTGATCTGCTCACTGAGGTTGAGCGTGGTTCGTTCCGGCAGGATTTGTACTACAGGTTGAATGTGCTTCCGGTGATGCTGCCGGCTCTGCGCGAACGCAGCGAGGATGTGCGCGAGCTGGCGCCTCACTTTGTACAGATGGTTTGCCGGCGCGAAGGGCGCACAGAAAAGCGGTTTGCGCCGGATGCTCTCGAGCTTTTGGTAAATTATGCGTGGGCGGGGAACGTGCGCGAGCTGCAGAATCTTTGCGAGCGAGCGGTCGTGCTGAGCGCTGGAGATGAGATCGAGGCAGCGCTCATACGTGGCTGGCTGGGATTGGCGCAGCCGAGACGTGCGATGCCGCTGCGTCCGAACCCGGCGGTAACAGCGCCGAGCAACCCGGCTGCGATCGCAGCGATCGGTAACGGCCAGCGTTTGGGCGCGCCGACCTCGATGGTCGAATCGGTGACGGAGAAGCGTTGGCTCGTGAACGGTGAGCCGAAGCCATTGGCTGATATCGAACGCGAAATCATTGTGGAGACACTCCAGCGGTTCGGGGGGCACCGTCAGAAGACGGCGTCGGCCCTTGGCATTGGAGTCAGGACACTCGGCTTGAAACTCAATAAGTGGAAGGAAGAGCAGATCGTGCCCCAGACTCTGTGAGTTGGCACTGCCCTTGCGATTGACCTTGTACGATGTTCATTGACGGACTCACCAACGCGGATTCCACTCCAACCCTCCGGGCAGCGATCGGATTCGCTGCGGGACGCCAGAAGCTGATTGCTCACAACATCGCCAATCTGAGCACGCCGAATTTCAGGCCTGCGGATGTTTCGGTGAACGAGTTTCGGTCGCAGCTCCGCGACGCGATCGACGCAAGGCGCAAGCAGTGGGGCAGCCATCGTGGTGAACTCAAGTTGAGTAAAACCAGGCAGGTAGAGCAGAAGGCGGATGGGTCACTCCTGCTCAGCCCTCAGGAATCGGGGCGCGGTGTGCTTTTTCATGATCGGAACGATCGAGACCTCGAGCGGACGATGCAGGACCTGGCGGAGAACGTGGCGTTCTTCCGCGTAGCGAGCGATCTGCTCAAGACTCGGAACGACATGTTGAATGCGGCAATCAGGGAGCGGGTCTAAGGGATGTATGGCGGGCTTGATATCGCGGTATCTGGCATGGTAGCGCAAAGAGTGCGCCTCAACACAATCGCGGCGAACATTGCCAATTCCTCTGCGACACGGGATGCCGACGGCAATGTGAATCCGTATCGGCGGAAGTTCACGGTGTTTATGCCGGGCGATCCGAATGCGAAGAACGAGATGGGGCGTGAGCTGGGCGTGCACGTGAAGGACATTCTGGAGGACCAGGCGCCGCCTCGAAAGGTTTGGGATCCGGACCATCCTGACGCTCAGCCGGAGGGTAGCGCAGACGCGGGGTATGTGTACTACCCGAATTTCAACTCGACGATGGAGCAGATCAACGCGCTTGAGGCACAGAGGGCGTACGAAGCGAACGTGGCGAGTGCGGACGCGATGAAGAGCTTGGTGGCCCAGGCTTTGCGTTTGATCTCTTGATAGAGCAGAATGAGTGCAGGATTGGCGCTTGCACTCCGGCGGAGCCGATGGATACTGATGTGTGAGCATCGTTTTTGGAGCGGTTCGGCATGGCTGACCCACTGGGGCTGATCGGCGGTTCAACGCCGGCCCATCCCATCCAGACTCAAAAGACCAAGCTGCCAGCGGGCGGACAGTCGATCGATCCGAATGCGCCGACGTTCAAGGATCTCCTGATGGAGAACCTGGCGAAGGTGAACACACTCCAGCAGGACGCGACCCAGGCGGTTGAGGATCTTCATGCAGGCGAGCGTGACGATCTCGAACAGGTGCTGATGGCGACGCAGAAAGCCGACACGGCGTTCCGAATGCTTCTGCAGGTCCGCAACAAGCTGATGGATGCGTACCAAGAAGTCCAGCAGATTCGAGTGTGACCGAACAAGGCATTGCCTTTGGTTGGTGATGATGCGTGGAGATGCATGATCTGCGCGGATTCGTCTTGGTGCGCATGATTCATTCGTCCGATATCAACGTGGAAGCGCAGAAGGTGACGATGAAGTGAAATCATGTTCGTCGCGGCGCGTTGTCGGCCGGGACAGTATGGTGGACCAACGGGCACGCGGATTGTGCCGAGAACGTTGATGGCAGGAGGCCACAAAGACCATGGGACAGTTGTCTCGTGCAATCGCAGCAATAAAAGACCAGCTTGGCGGGATGACCGCCACGCAGAAGTTGCTGATCGCATCGCTGGGCGTGATCATGGCGATGACGCTGTTCGTCGTGAGCCAGTACACGAGCGGCCCGAAGATGGTGCCGCTGCTGATCGGTGCGGAGGCGAGTGATCATGAACAGGCGGTTCAGTTTCTTCGCGCGAAGGGGATCCCGTTCGAATTGAGCGAATCCGGAGAAGCATTGGTCGCCCCAGGGAGGATTCCCGGGATCATGGCGTCGATGAGCGAAGAGGGTCGGCTCCCGACAGATACCGCGCTGACGTTCAACAGCATGGTTGAGAAGCAGAGCTGGCTCACGACACACCAGCAGAATGAGCAGGCGGCGGTGGTGGCGCTGCAGAACGAGTTGGCGAATGTCATCCGTCATATGAGCGGGATCGAGTCGGCTCGCGTGATCGTCGATGTTCCGAAGAGGCGCATTGGCCAGCCGGATTCGGTGCCGACTGCTTCGGCCGCGGTGAAGTCGAACGGCGGCTTGGATCAGAACACGGTTGATGCGATTGCGTACTTGATCGCGTCGTCACGCGCCGGGCTGACTGCAGAGCGGGTGCGTGTGATTGATCAGACGACCGGGCGCCAGCACCGCGCACGGAGCGACGACGACTACGCATCGGCGGGACATCTTGAGCATCAAGCCAAGCATGAGGAACGGACACGCGAGCAGATTTATCAGATGCTGAGCGGGTACATCCCGGGTGTTGTTGTCTCGGTGCGGGCTCAGGTGGACATTCGGAAGAAGACGGTCCAGAAGAAAGAGGTCTTCAACGAGGGAGAGGGTACGGTCAATCCTCTGGTTTCCGATCTTTCGGATCAGATGGAGTCGAATGATTCGCCGCAAGCTGCCGAGCCGGGGGCGCGGGCGAATGTGACCGCAGATATCAATACAGGAGGTGGAGGCGGGAGTTCCACCACTTCGACGCGAGGTGAGCAGGAGTTCTCGCCCGAGTTTGGCGGTGAAACGACGACGATCGCACAGCCGGGCGGGTTTGCCACAAAGATGAATGCGGTGATCAATATCCCGCGGACGTACTTTGTCTCGGTGTGGAGCCAGCGCAATCCACCGGCGGAGGACGCGGGTGGAGACGAAGTGACCGAGCCAACCAACGCAGATCTGCTGGCGATCATCGAGGAGGAGACCGATCGGATCCAACGAGAAGTTGGTGTGATTATTGATACGTCCTCGGCCGAAGGAGCGCAGCAGGGCGAGGTGATGGTGTCGATGATTCCAACAATGCCGGACTTCGGGCTGGGCGGTGTCACGGCGGGAGGTGGTTCGGTTCTGGGTGTTCCGATGGGAACCATTACATCGCCTGAGATGATCCGATCGCTCGGGCTGGGTGGGCTCGCGTTGCTCTCGCTTGGGCTTGTTGTCTTTACCGCGTTCAAAGCGAACAAGAAGGAAGACCTGCCCAGTGCGGCGGATCTGGTCGGGTTGCCGCCTGAACTCGGTACGGACCAGGATCTGGTTGGCGAGGCGTTATCCATTGACGAGGCGCTGGCAGGTGTCGAGCTGAGCGATGGAGAGCTCGAGCGGCGCAAGCGCGCGGAGCAGATCGCAGCAATGGTGGAGGAGAATCCAGAGGAAGCGGCGATGATCGTGAAGCGTTGGATGTCGGAGGGCGAATAAGCGATGCCGAGACGACCAGGTGATAAGCTGCCCAGCAATGCTGACGAGCTCGACGGAGTTACGAAAGCCGCGGTGTTGATGCTTTCGATCGACCCTTTGATTTCGAGCAAGATTCTTCAGCACCTACCGACGGAAGCTGTGGAGGATCTGACACGCGAGGTTGCGGGAATCGGGCGTGTTCCTCCAGGATTGAAAGACGAGATCATCGATGAGTTTTACGGGCTGTCGCTCGTTCACTCGGGTGAGGCGGAGGGTGGCTTGGATTCGGCCGCGGTGTTATTGCGGCAGTCGCTTGATCCCAAGATTGCCGAACACCTTTAAATGAAGATGTAGGTGATCACTCCGTGGTTCTCGAGGTTGAAGATGCTGTAGGAGCAAAGGCCGGTCAAAGTTTTACGATTACCGTAGATAATGTTAATGACGCACCGGGCTTTACATCACAACCCGATTTAGTGGCTGTTCAGGATCAGCAGTATAATTATGATATTACCACTTCCGATCCGGATGTGGGGGATGTATTGATTATTGAAGCCACCACTTTGCCTGCCTGGTTAAATTTTAATGATATTGGCAATGGAACAGCCAGTTTGTCAGGAGTTCCACAAAATGATGACTCAGGTGATCATGATGTGGTGTTAAGAGTGACTGATGTTGCCGGAGCCGCGGTAGAGCAGCTATTTACAATCATTGTAGGTAATACCAATGATCCACCTATGTTCACAAGCTCACCGGTCGTTGATGCCACAGAAGATATACTTTATGAATATAATATTGTAACCACAGATGAGGATCTTGGCGATACTCGTAATA
>JBCDAP010000186.1:0-4796 GCA_039185335.1 Planctomycetota bacterium
AAGCGAAATGTAGAGGCGGAGCGTTTGCTGGCGACTCAAGGGGTGTACAGGTTTTTTCAAGGGATCGAAACCGAGGATGATTGGTATCCAGGGCAGCGAGAATCGATGCCGATTTACCCCACGAATAATGATCTTCTGTGGACGGGGATGGCGCTTCCGAGAGACCAGATCCAGGCGATCGATGCGTTTTCGGATTGTCTGATCGAGCATCTTGGGGGTTCTGAGCCGAACTTGTTTGGGTGTCATGTGTATCCACTTCTGGACCAGTGGGAGGGTGCAGATCAAGTCATGCCGCTATCGATACTGAATTTCGGTAGCGCGGCGCGGGCTTGGGAACAGTGCTTGGAAGCGGAAGAGCTGCGTGAGGAAGTGATCAGGATGCTCGGAGAGCATGCGGAGGTTGAATGATGGCGAAGTCGCATGCTGTGACATGGCGGGTTTGGGTGGGCGCGGTGTTGCTGCTCTTGCCGTTGGTTTTTGTGGGAATTCTCTCGCCTTGGTTTGTTCGGTTGCGGCAGACAGAGAAGCTGAAGCAACGAGACTTTGTTGCTGAATGGAATGAGGTGCGGGGAGAGATCGCGACTGCGGATGATCCGGTTTGGTGGGGCGATCTGCGCGGGTGTTTCACGCTTGCGAATAACAACGACCAGCTGGGAACGATCAACGGTTTTGAGCCGGAATTGCAAGAGGATTTTGCAGCGATCAAAGGGTGGAGCGAGCCCAGGTACCTTTGGCTTGATGTGGGCTTTGTCTTTGATGAAGGCGAGCTGCTGCAGGCGATCGGGGAGTACGATCCGCAGTCGGATGATGAGCATCCGCTGGACATCGAGGCTTACTCGCGGTTTGCGATCGAGCGATACAGCATGAACAACGGAGTGGATCGGTGTGTCGAGATGATCGCCGCGGGACCGAATGCCGTCCCCCCTCTTAGGACTGGTGACTATCTGGGCACCGGCCTTGGCGGGTGGTCGTATCTTGGGTTTCCGGTAAACACGCTCGCGGAGTTCGAAGAGGCGATGCTTCGACAGGCCATGCGGGACGGGGATTGGTTCGAGGCGGCGGGTCGGTATCAACGGATGCTTGGCTTGTCTCGGAGTGTGGGGTGGGAGCCGAGTCTGTTCAAGCGGTTCAGTGCCGGTTGGACAGAGATGATGGCGACGGACGCGATGCGCGAAGAATTGGCACTCCTGGACGAGGTTGATCAAGAGTTGCTTGCGCTCGTCCTTGATACGCTTGCCGAACACGACGGGCTTGTGGATGACATGGCGCTGTATCGGCGTGCGCTGCGTGGCGATGTGATCTATGAGATGTCGTTTATTCTGAAATTGTTCGACGCGCCGAAGTGGGACGATGAAGGGTATACCTCGGAGCTCTCGGGGCGCGATATCGCGTTTCTGGCAACGCCTAGGCCTGCTTATTATGTTCGGTATCTTGAGAAATTTGAGGAGCAGGTGAACGCCCGGCTTGATGAGATCGGAGCGATGGACATTTGGCCTGAGGAAAAACATCTTGCTTCCTCTGATCTTGTGCAGGAGATGGAAGAGGAATGGTTCGAGATGCTTTTTACGAGGATGGATCGTTCATACTGGCCTGAAGTGTCGCGAGCAAGGAACGGGCGGAAGGAGTTTTTGCTGTGGCTCCGGGAGCGGGTTGAGAAGGTTGAGTAATTGGGAAGGCGAAGAAGCGGTAGGAGACATGTGGGGGAGATTCAGATCCTGTTGGGAGTGAATGTGGATGTTGAATGATGGCGAAGATGAAGGCATGGCAGTGTTCGATCATGATCGGAGTGGTGGTTATTGGTGTGGTTGGGGTTGGCGTGATGCCGTATGCGCAACGGGTCGTGCAGGCGAGAGGGCTCTCCGAGCGAGACTTTGCGGAGGAGTATCGGCAGCTTCGTGGAGATGTAGAGCCAGGGACGGCGGGAGTGAGTTACAAAGAAATCCGTGCATTGGGAGTAAACGAATCTGGTGTTTGGACAAGCGGGATTCATTTGCTCGAGGAGCAGGAGCGCGAAGGGTTCCGTGAAGCGAATCCAGATCATTCGGATCTTGCCGATGCCTTGTATGTGAATCTATTTCTTCTGTATGACGAGAAAAAGATTGAGCAGTATCGTCGAGAAACCGAGCTCGCAAATCAAGAAAAGATTACACAGCCAATGTACGACATGATGCGTCGATTCGCGTTGGATGTGCTTGCAGCTTATGCCGAAGACGAACGACTGCAAGAGCTTGTGGATCTTGCGGCTGAGTATCCAGCATCAAAGCCGGACATCGTTTCGTCTCGTGTTCTTGATCACACTCTGCCCTATCTCGCTGCTTATCGCGAGTTGGCTTTGTATGAAGCGGCGTTGATGCGAGAGGCGTTTCGCGAAGGTGATTTTGATGGAGGAGTAAAGCGCCTTCGCCGTGCTCTCGGTCTTTGCCGATCTATAGCTTGGGACCCGACGATGGTTTCTCTCAAGGCGAGTCTCATTGTGGAGCAAACGGTTTTTGCTTGGTTGCTGGAAGAACTCGATCGTCATTCGGCGAATTTGTTTTTCTTGTCGGGGTTGAAATCAGAGTTCGAGCATCATTGCTCGGCTATTGACACGATAGAAAAATTGCGTCATGCGGTTGAAGTGGACATGCTGATTGCTGAACAACAAGTCCACGAGTATTTTCGGGATGGTGATCGCGTCATACGGTGGAGAGGGCAAAGGGATCTTCCAATGATTGGGGAAGCTCTTCCTGATGACTACATTGCATTGATCGCAAGGTTGCGTGAGGAGTCGCTCGGAGAGATTCGCCGGCTCGAAGGACTCGACAAGCTTCCTGAGCGTGCTTGGTTTGAGTCTTCAGCTTTGATTCGTCAGATTGCGTCTGAGAGGTATGGCGCTTTGCATGGTTATCTGGGGGGGATATCTTCCTCAACGTATCAGGATATCAAAGCTGTAGTGTCTTACCGGAACAATATTGAAGACTGGTTTGAAAGAAACGAGCGGGTGACATGGGATGTCGAACCGAAGGAGTAATATGTTTGCATGCTCGAGGCACTGACCGATCTCGCCTTTCTTTCTCCCGCACTGCTTGTGGGCGATGCGTCGTGGTTGCATGATCTGGATGAGGTGGCGGTTCGGCTCGGGCCTTTGCCTGTTCGGTGGTACGGACTTTCGTACATCGCGGGCTTTT
This sequence comes from Planctomycetota bacterium, assembly GCA_039185335.1. Lineage (GTDB taxonomy): Bacteria > Planctomycetota > Phycisphaerae > Phycisphaerales > UBA1924 > JBCDAP01. Next base: position 3,168 of record JBCDAP010000186.1, read on the forward strand.
TAGCTGGCTGGTGGTTGCTCACGGTGATGGCCAAGCGTGGGTTGCTTTCGTTCAAGGCGTCGGATGTGGGCGACTTGATGACGTGGCTGATTGTTGGTGTGTTTGTTGGTGGGCGTGTTGGGTACGCGGCGTTGTACAAGCCGAGTTTGTTTGTAGATTTTTTTGGAGACTTGCCGTTTTGGGGGCTGCTCGCGGTCAACAAGGGAGGCATGGCTTCGCACGGCGGGATGGTGGGTGTGATTCTTGCGGCGTGGCTGTTTGCTCGGTCGCGGAAGGTTCCATTGGCGCATGTGCTGGACGGGCTAGCGCTGGTGGCGCCGATCGGATTGATGTTTGGTCGGCTTGCGAACTTTGTGAACGGCGAGCTGCTCGGGAAGGTCGTCGCGAAGCCCGGGGAGGCGGGGCCTTGGTGGGCGGTTCGGTATCCGAAGGAGATGATCGAGCGTGGCTTGGAGCACGAGCGGCTCTTTGATGAGGCTGGATATACGCGGTATGTCGAGTTTGTGAGCGGGTCTGTGCGTTCGAACGAGTTTGGGCAGCCGCATTGGTTCGAGATCGGCATCGACCGCGTTATTCGTCGGATCCAATCGGGTGATGCGGATATGCAAGCACGAGCGTTGGAGTTTCTGTCGGCACGGCACCCGTCTCAGCTGTACCAGGCGTTCGCGGAAGGTGTTGTGGTGTTCTGCGTCGTGTGGATGGTGGCGCGGAAGCGGGTTCGTGCCGGTGTGATTGCTGGGTGGTTCTTGATTGCTTATGGCGTTGGTCGTGTGGTGACGGAGCTGTACCGTTTGCCGGACGCGCATTTAGAGGTGGCGCGCGTGATAGGGCTGAGCCGGGGGCAATGGCTGAGCGTGGGGATGGTGGTCGTCGGTGTGGTGATGCTGTTGTTTGCTTTGCGCGGGAAGGGAGAGATGAAGAGTGGGGGGTGGAGTGAGAAGACGCAGTGAGTTGGGTTGGAGGGTGCCGGCGCCTGATGAATGGTTTTAGTTGATGGGTTGCTCGGCACTGGCAGCGAGCTGCCAGTGGCACACAAGCGTCGGTGTGTGAGTTTGTTGTGCGATAGAGGATAAGGCCTAGCTGGCGAAGTCTTTGATTGCTTCGATGGCTTCGTCTGCGGTGGTGATCGGTTCGTCGAAGGCGATTCTGGTGACGCCGAAGCGTGCTCGGATATCGCAGCCGAGGTGATCGATTGCGACGGCGGTGGGATCTTCTGCATCGAGGTCGTGCGCAGCGAGGAGGGCTTGTCGGAGTATGCCTTTGTCCGCGTTGAGTGCTTTGAGCGCGGTGCGTTCTTCTTGTTGTGGGAGATGTGAAGAGATCATCATGGCGTCTCCATCGAAGACCCATGGGCCGTGCTTGGCGGAGTCGATATAGCAATCGGCGTAGCGGACCTGGTCGGGCTCGCCGTGGTAAGCGAGCAGGCGATCGGTGAGGTGGCTTTCTTCGATCAAAAGCCGCTGGATGTTGCGCGACATGCGCGCCGCCAGGTTTCGGCCGTCCGGCGCATAGGACATCACCGTGACGGCATCTGCGCCGCCAACTCCGGCGCTGAACGCGGCGATGGTGAGGCGGAGCAGGTTGGTGGTCACGTCGCTGTGGGAGAGCATGCGCCGCAGGGTCGTGGCG
>JBCDAP010000187.1:0-4784 GCA_039185335.1 Planctomycetota bacterium
ATCTGCTCGGCCATCGCGGGCCACGACACACGCAGAATCCGGAGCAGCGTGGAACGATCTGGTGCGAATCGCCTTGGAATAATGCGGAGCCCTGAGACTCCCGACTTAAGTTTCCAGAGGACGACCATCCCGCCGATGGTCCACCCGGTCGTGGTCGCTAGCCCGATCCCCGAGGCTCCCATCTCGAGCGGCGACGGGTTGGTGATCCCGAAGATGTTGGCGCCCGAGAGCAAGTACGACAGGACGATGTTGATCGCGTTGACCAGGAGGTTGATCTGCATGGGAAGGACGGATTCACCCACACCGCGCATGCACGCGTATCCGGATGAGAGCATCATCAGCCCTGGCAGGCCAAAGGCGGTGAGGCGGAGGTAGGCGGTCGCGTCGTCGAGTGATGCTCCTTGTGCACCGAGTGATGAGGCGAGCGTTGCGGGGAATGTGATGCCGATGAAGGCGAACACCACGCCGATCACCGCGGAGATCATCACGGCCTGTCCGACGACCGTGTTGGCCATGGCCATCCGTCCCTTGCCGACCGCGCGGGAGACCAGGGCGAAGATTCCTGAGCCGAGCGCCATTCCGACGAGCAGCAAGAGCCAGAGCGCGAACGTTCCGGCTGCAACGCCGTCGGTCACTTCGATCGAGATAGACGCCGCGACGAGCGTATCTACCAATCCGACAAGGGTATTGAGCAGAACTTCGATCAACACCGGCCAACTCAGCAAAATGATCGACGCGAACATCGATTTCCCGGCGAGCTTGCCCGACCGGATCTCGCCGTCGGTGCGCGCAACCGGATTGAACGTCGGCGGTGTAGGAGCCGGGCGGTCATCAACAGGCAATGCCTCCTCGGGAGGCTTGGTGGAATGCGTGTCTGACATCTTGGGGACTCTTCCTGAGGCCCCAGCATAGACCGGTTGTTCACCAAGGGAACCCTGCCTTGGTGACCTTGTCCGAACACAATGAAGAATGGGAGCGGTCGCTGTATTGGGCGAACTCAGACAAGGCGATCGACAAACCGCCCCGGTACGACCAGATCTTGCACTCGGTACGCTTGGCGGACTTGTGCGGTCTTTGCTGTTGCCGCGGCGTCAGCGTCCTTTGGTAGTTCAGCCAGCGTCGGTACAAGGCGAACAAAGCGGTCGCTCTCCTCACCCGGATCGGGTTTCCCCTTCTCTCTTTCCTTTGGTGCTTGGCTGGTTCCCTCGTCGCGCAGATTCTGGCGTTCCAGGTAATCAGCGTACCGGAGGTTGAGCTCGTCCCGAGCGCGGACTCGGTTTTCTTGGACCGTGCCGGGGGCTTCGAGTGCGATTTGGGGGGATTCGGCTTCTCGGCGCTCAGCATTGATGATCGATTGGCGGCGCAAAGCGAACGCTTCACTGAGCGCCGTCGCAAGGGCCGGGTTGGTCAGATCTCCGATTCGCACGATGAAAGGGGTGCGATCGAGGAGCCACCTGCTATGCCGGTCCGCTTGGTCCGAGAATGTCTCCGCGGTGCTGGCGGGATGCTCGATTCGGGCAAAAACGTGGAGCGACCGTTGGTCTCGGGTCATGCCGGCGTGTTGACGGCGAGCCACGCGGTGTTCACCTTGGGCCACACATGCAGACCGACGAACTCGATTTTCACCTCCCGGATGATCTCATCGCTACCCGTCCTGTTGAGCCTCGCGATGCTTGCAAGCTGCTTGTCTGCTCTCGTTCGGACCCGGATCTGGTCGAGCATGTTCGCTTCGCGGACCTTCCGAGCTTCCTCAAGTCTGAGGATGTCTTGGTCTTCAACCGCTCGAGCGTAGTTCCGGCTCGCTTGGCAGGACGGCGTGCCGATACGGGCGGTTCTGTCTCGGGTCTGTATCTTGAAACCCTGGAGCACGGGCGGTGGCGCTGCTTAATGCGTTCGAACGGCAAGCTGCGCGAGGGGCAGTTCATTGAATTGACGGCCCTCGATCCATCGTCACCCGCTATCAGCCTGCGGATCGATCGCAAGCGCGAAGGTGGTGGTTATGAGGTGTTGGTGGAAGGGACGGATCTTGAGGCTGCGGAGGTCCTGGATTTGGTTGGGGCGACGCCGCTGCCGCCGTACATCTTGGGGGCTCGGCGAACTCGGGATGAGCACATCGACGATGTCGAAGATCGTGACTGGTACCAGGCGGTGTATGCGGATCCGGACTGTTCGGGTTCCGTCGCGGCTCCGACAGCCGGCTTGCACTTCACGCCGGCCTTGCTTGACGGTTTGGCAGCAATGGGTGTTCGCCAAGCAGAAGTCATTCTTCACGTTGGCGAAGGGACTTTTCAGCCGATCTCGGCCGCTGATCCGGCCAGCCATCGCATGCACGAAGAGCGGTTTATGGTTCCTTCAGGGACACTGACTGCGGTCGAGTCCGCTCGTTCGAAAGGAGGAAGAGCGATCGCGGTGGGGACCACAGCAGTTCGGTCGCTCGAATCCGAGATTATCCCGGATCACTACGCCGGCACGGACCTTTATATCCGCCCTGGGCATTCCTTCTCCCGCGTTGATGCGCTGATCACCAACTTCCACCTGCCGAGGTCGACGCTGCTACTCCTCGTGAGTGCTTTGTTTGATGATGAGCCGCTGGATCGCCTCAAATCGCTTTACGCGCAGGCGATCGAACGGCGGTACAGGTTCTTTTCATACGGCGATGCGATGCTTATTCTCCCTTGAATGCTCGCCTTCCAAGCCCACACGCCTGGGTGGCCGATACACTTTGCAGACGCGAACACGGATGGTCGCCTATGTTGCTTGGTCCACTCTTTGAAGGTGTCGATGCGGACGTGCCCCACGGAGGGGTTGGTGTTCGCGTGACCGATGTGACGGAGGATTCGCGGACAGCACTTCCCGGGTCTCTCTTCATCGCTCGCGAAGGGACGCAGGTTTCGGGTGCCCGTTTCCTTGATCAGGCGGCGGCTTCCGGCGCTGTTGCCGCGTTGGTTGCCAGCGCAGCGGTTGTTGACCGCCCGCCGGCTGGCATGACGATGGTCCGGTGTGATGATCCGTCGCTTGCTGGTGCTGTGGTGGCTGAGCGATTCTGGGGTGAACCCTCGCGCCGTTTGTACGCGGCCGCGGTGACTGGAACCAACGGGAAGTCAACAGTCGCTCATTCGATCTGGCGTTTGCTCAATACGTCCGGGGTGCGCACCGGATTGATCGGCACGGTGACGGTCGACGACGGCTCTCGCGTTTCTGACGCGAACCTGACGACGCCGCCCGCTACAGAGATCTCGCAAACACTCTCTTGCATGGTCGACGCGGGTTGCGATGCGGTGGCGCTCGAAGCGTCAAGCCATGCACTGCACCAGCATCGCGTCGCGGGGCTGTCGCTCAACGCGGGTGTTTTTACAAATCTGACCGGCGATCATCTCGACTATCACGGAACGATGGAGGACTATGCCTCGGCAAAGGCGGTCTTGTTCGAGATGTTGCCCGAATCTGCGGTTGCGGTGGTGAACGCGGATGATCCGGCTCATGAGCGGATGATCCGTGACTGCAAGGCTTCGGTGGTGCGGTGCTCTCTTGAAAGCCAAGTTGAAGCCACGGCCGAGATCCTTGAGCACTCCGGCGCTGGTATGACCATCCGTTTCGATGGCGAATGGGGTGAGCTCGAAGTCGAGGTTCCTTTGCTCGGTGAGCACAATGCGATGAATCTGTTGCAGGGTCTTGCGGTGGCTCATCATTCGGGCGTGAGCCGCGATTCGCTCGGACATGCTTTGTCGATGATCGATGCGCCAGCGGGACGGTTGGAACGGGTTTCATCCACGCCTGGCGCGCCCAATGTTCTGATCGACTTTGCGCACACGGATGATGCGCTCGATCGGGTGTTGCAAGCGGTGCGAGCGGTGGTGGATCATTCGGGCGAGCTCATCGTGGTATTCGGATGCGGCGGCGATCGGGATCGATCGAAGCGAGCACGGATGGGCGAGGTTGCCGCGAGACGTGCGGACCGCATAGTGATCACCTCCGACAATCCGCGGACGGAGGATCCGAGCACCATCATCTCCGACATTCTAGAGGGCATCCCGGCGCATGCGAAGCGTCGTTCGGTGGTGCATGCGGATCGAGCCCGTGCGATCGAGGCAGCGATCGAATCGGCGGGCTCTGCGGATTTGGTGCTTATCGCAGGGAAAGGGCACGAGCAGACTCAGATCATTGGTGATGAGTTGATTCCGTTTGACGATCGAGAAGTCGCGGCTCGTTGCTTGGCGAATCGCGCCGCTGAGGGAGCGCGATCATGAGTCATTGGTCGTTTGATGAGCTGCGCGCAGCGACACGTGGCAAGTGGCTTGCGAAGCCGGTAGACCGTCGGCCCGACATCGTGGGCATCGGGACGGATTCTCGCGAGGACCTGAAAGGGAAAGCCTTTGTCGCGCTTCGCGGTGAGTACTTTGATGGACACGCGTTCTTACACGACGCGATTTCGGGCGAGGCAACAACTCTGATTATTGATTCGACTGACGCGCTGATCGAACCGGTTCGCCTTGCGATCGAGCACGCGGGTGTGGGGGTGCTACGAGTCAGGGACACGCTGGAAAGTTTGGCCAAGCTTGCTCAGGCGCACCGCAACAGTTTTACCGGTGAGGTGATCGGTGTGACCGGTTCGGCGGGCAAGACCACAACAGTGCGTCTCATTGATGCGGCTCTTTCGGAGAGCCTGAAGGGCTCGGCAAGCCGGAAGAGTTTTAATAATCACATTGGTGTGCCACTGACTCTCTTAGGAAGCGAAGCGAATGACGACTATGTGGTGTGCGAGATAGGGATGAGTGCACCGGGTG
>JBCDAP010000188.1:0-4780 GCA_039185335.1 Planctomycetota bacterium
CCAGACGTCCACTCCTTCGGACTCTAGCCTGTCCGAAATTGCTCGTGCGATCCCACGATCGGCTTGTGAATATGACAGGTAGACCTTCAATCGCGACTCCTGCAGAGCTTCAGAAAGCACCCCCGCCTGGATTCTAGGGACCGTCGGATTAGAAATCCGATGCTCTATCCAACTGAGCTACTGGGGCACGGGTTTGTGAACAGTTTACGCGGATACCTGCCGGGTTGACACTTGTCCGATGCGCCCGACAGGGCCGTCCGTCCGAGGTCTGGCCCGGGCTCATCCCCATCAGGTCAGAACTTGAACTCGAACCACATCGCAAAGTAGTCGACGTCGTCTCCCCCAGCCGAGGTCACCGCCCCGCCGGCGAAGAAATGCGTGTACGCGAGCGTGAGCGACGAGTTGCGATCGAACTGGTAGGTGCCTTTGAGCGATAAGCTATGCCCTAGGAACCGGCCTTCTGAGTCCGCTGGGTCGAAGAGTCGGACGCCCGGTGGGCCGTACGCGGCGTCATCTTCCGACGTGCGCCAGACAAAGTCCCACATCGCAAGCAGTTCGAGACCTTCGCTCGGTCGTAGTGTCAGCGAAGGATTGATGTCGATGAGGTTGGACGGCGAGAGGATGGCCGCCTCGCTGAAGTAGCTGTTGTTCGGGAAGAGAGGATCGAATGTCTCTGTGGAGCCGTCAGTGCCTCGGTCTCCGCTGGTGATGTTCGCGCGGAGGCCGAGTCGTGGACGCCACGGGTACCCCTCCCAGGTGAACCCGAAGTCGCTTGCGACCGTCCACGCACGGATGTCGGAGCCGCCCAGAAGACCGAACTGACCAACCGCTTCGATGTTGTAGTCGAACCCGCGGTTGCTTCCGAGCAAGCGAGCACCGAGCGAATGCCGGGTCTCGCGGCCCGATGCGCCACCAAACACCCGGTCCTCCCGATCGATGCCAAGGTAGTAGAGGTCGATCTTGCCGTGGTCGTCGACGGGGCTGGGTAGCGTTCCGTAGAGGCCCCAGAAGGCCGTCTCGTCGTTGAACCGATCATCGATTACGCCGGGGCGGAGGTCCACCGGCGCCGCGACGAAAGCGTCCATGCTCCAATGCTCATCACCAAGAGTTAACCGTGCGGCGTCGAAGGTGAGACGGTTGTTCGGGCCGTCTCGAAGCGCGACCAAGCGACCCGTTCCGAGCGGCAGTTCTTGTCGGCCGATGCGGAGACGGAGTCGGTCTCCATCTCCTGAAGGCGTCAAATCCAAGAATGCCTGAGTGATATCGAACTCGTTCTTGTCGACGGGAGACGGCCTTGCGTCTCTGCCGGGGATCAGGGTATTGCCGAACTCCACGAACACGCGGGACTGTGAACCCAGTCGTAGGTCCGCATGGAGCAGGAGCCTGTGCATCAGGTAGACATCGTCGTCACCATCAGCGAAACCGAACTCGCGGTTCTGATACGACTCAAACTGCTCACGTATGGAACCCCCGACTGTCAGAGCAATGTCGTTCTCTCTCGACAGCGGGATCCACTTGAGGCGGTCGAGGCCAGTCAGCGTGGTGCTGACCCCTGCAAGTGACCGGTAGTCTTCCGACCATCGGGTAATCTCGATCGTGGGGATCTCGTACCCCGCTGGCAGCGGATCGCATCCAGTCACTAAAGCCACTGACGAAATCAGGGAGAGCAGTGGCACCAAGAGTCACCCCTGATGCTGGTATCCACCGTAAACACGGACAGGTGACCACTCCGGCATCGCTGGCGGAAGCGGCTGAACGTCGTACTCATCGAGCTCACCGTCAGCGAAGACCACCTCGCCGCCGACCGCGGTCATGCTTGCACGCAGCGACTGGAGTTCGTCGTCTCCTACCGCGAAGTAGTCTCGATCAAGCACCGTGAAATCAGCCAACTGACCCGGCGAGATCGCACCCTTCAGACCCTCGTGCCCGGTGGACCACGCGCTCCCGACGGTCCAGAGCCTCAGCGCCTCCTCTCGCGTAAGGAGGTTCTCGTCCCCGTACATCTGCATGCCTCCGAGCGACTTGCCGGTGCTGAGCCAGGCGACACTCAGCCACGGATTGTGCGAAGACACACGTGTTGCGTCTGTACCGGCTGCCACCGGGAGACCCATGTCCAACATCTTGCGGATCGGGGGGGCCTGGCGGAGCGCCTCGGGTCCGTACCGGCGAGCAAAGTCCTCGGCTTGGTAAATGATGCGGTTCTGGATCGCGATACCACCTCCGAGCCTCGCGATGCGCTCCATCCCTCGTTCGGTGATGGTCTCGGCGTGGTCAACGATCATCCGCGGCCCCTTGCCGATGCCGCCGGCGTGTGCTTCGTGCGCTCGCTCGTAGGTGTGGAGCAGACGGTCGATCGTTTGGCCGTATGTCATGTGCTGCCGGGTCGGCCATCCGTTGGCCGCGAGCAGGTCGACGATCGGCTGCTGCACCTCCTCGGCGTTGGCGTCGATCCCGGGGTACGCATCGTTAAAGATTTCGTAGTCGTACGCCGCCCAGCAGATGTTTTCACCGGCGCCGGTCAGGTAGAGCATGTTGTCGCCGTGGCCGACCTCGTGATCGCGGACCCAGCGTCGGTAGTCGGACTCCTCCTCGCCCTTAACCTGTGGGAAGGTGTTCAGGCTTGTGCGGATCTTGAGTTGACCCTTTCGGTTGAGTTCGTCAAACACTCCGTAAGCATCTGGGTAGACCATGCCGCCGCCGCCACAGTCGCTGACGCTGGTCACGCCGAGTGAGTGCATCTCTCGCTGAAAGTGTAGCGACGAGTTGATCTGGTCCTCTCGGGAGAGCTTGGGACCATTCGAGATGGATTTGTAGAGGATCAGCCCGGATGGTGCCGCGAAGACGGCGCCAGTCGGCTTTCCATGCCGGTCGTACGCGAGTCGACCGCCGGGGTAGCTGGGCGGGTTCGGGCCGCTGTAGCCAAGCGCATCCAGGGCCTTGGTGTTGAGCAGCGCATAAGCGTAGAGGTACATGACGAAGACCGGATGGTCGGGCGCGACGGCGTTGATCTCTTCGAGCGTGGGCATGCGACGCTCCTTGAACTGGTACATCGAGTATCCGCCGATGACGCGGATCCACTGACCCTTGGGCGTACGTTTCGCCTGCTCACGGAGCATGTCGAGAGCACGCTCAAGCGACGTGACGCCATCCCACCGAACCTCCATGTGGTAGTTCAGACCTTGGCGGACGAAGTGGGCGTGCGAGTCGTTGAGGCCCGGGATGACGCGGTGTCCCTTGGCATCCACAACACGGGTGCCAGCGCCGATGTAGGGCCGGATCTGGTCTTCACCGCCTACGGCGATGAATCGTCCGTTCTTCGCCGCGATGGCGGCGACCTCGGGAGCGGTCGGATCCATGGTGGTCACGCGGCCGTTGAGCAGCACCAGGTCGGCCGCAGAACCGACTCCCTTGGTGGCTCGTCGCGTAGTCGCGCACGCGGCGAGCGGCCCCAATGCCAGGAGGCCCGCTCCCGCCGCTGCCGTTCCAATGAAAGCCCGCCTCGTGGTCTGCCTGTTCATGATTGCTCCTCAGAGATCTGAACCGCGACACCCTTGCTGTCACAAGGGTGCCCGCGGGTGTGTTGGGTCAGTTGTCCTTCTTCTGGCCTTCTTTCGCTCCGAACATGCCGTAGGCGTGGTCGATGCCAACGCCGTACGCACCAGAGTGCTCCCTGGCGATGGTGGTGACCGCCTCGTACGTGCTCGTGTTCGCCCAATCACGCTGCCACTCAAGCATGACCTGCTGCCAGGTCACGGGGATAGCCCCCGCCTGCACCATGCGGCTGACCGCCATGTCATGAGCCTCCTTGCTCGTGCCGCCGGAAGCATCGGTGACAATGTAGACCTGATAACCATCGGAAAGTGCCTCAAGGGTCGGCATCATGAGGCTCACCTCGGTCCAGAGCGCACTGATGATGAGCTTTGATCGACCGGCTCGCTCAATGTCCGAGACGATACGCGGATCGTCCCATGCGTTCATGCTGGTTCGCGTATAGACCGTGTGGTCCTGAAACACATTTGTGAGTTCTGGAATCTTGACGCCGTTGAATGACTGTACTGACACCGCCGTAAACATGGTCGGTATGTCGAAAGCCTTGGCGGCTTTGGAAAGCGCTTCAACGTTGTTTCGGATCGACTGCCTGTCGCCAGAGTTGACGCCAAGAATCATCTGAGATTGATAGTCGATGAGCAGGAGGGTCGAATTAGTCGACGTCAACAGCGAAAGCTTCGGGTCTACGCGCTCCGCCGTAACATCGCTGACAGAGGCCTGAGCCAATGCTCCAGTGTTAGTTGTGGTACCGAGCGTCACAATGGCTAAAGCGACTGCCGCCACCAGAATCGCCGATCGAAATGTTGCTGCTTTCATCAAAGACTCCTCGCTGTTGGAGAAAAATGCTGGAAGGTGGTTGTTCACCACCCTGCAGCGGTTTGTCACTGGCCTTCGGACTGAATCGCTTGCTGATGCGCGTGGCTGTGATAGATCTCCGCATAGGCGGGGAAGTGCTCGACGAACAACTGGGCCGAGTCAGCACCGGCAGGTTCGCGCCAGTCCCACAGCATTTCGCAAGAGAGTGCAAACCACGTCCCGATGATCGCGCCCGCATCCTGCATGCGCATCAGCGAGGTCATCTGCGCCTGCTCGCTCATGCTGCCCGAAGCATCGCTGACGACATACACTTCATAGCCGGCGTCGAGGGCTGAGAGCGCTGCAAACGCAACACATACGTCGGTTGTGATGCCCGACATGACGATCTTCGTGCGCCCGGTCGCTTCGATTGCGC
>JBCDAP010000189.1:0-4766 GCA_039185335.1 Planctomycetota bacterium
CCGGTGTACGACCGGTATGGCACGGTAGGCAAGGGTGAACACGCTTCATCCTCGACGACCACAACCACCAATGGAAATACCGTCCAGCAGACACGCACTGAGCCGAGCGAAGCGGGCACAGGGAATAAGTACCTCGATCATGCGTACTCGGTTATCGCGAAGATTGCGTCGGACGTTGGTGGCGGCGCGAACGCGTCCGCGCAGACTGGTCAAGACGATGGGCCAAACACATCTGCTGGTGTTGAAGGTCATCTCAACAATGCGCAATGGTTTGCGACGGGCAAGGCGGCCGACATTCTTGCGTCTCATCCTGCCATTGCCGGCGCCGTGGTCGGGAGCCCCGGCGTTGCCCAGGCCGCGGTCAACGCCCAAGGACTTGCCGCCTTCACCGGCATATCCGAGACGTTCATCGTCGCATCGCTCAAGATCGTGTATGACGTCATGCGCATGCAGAGCGATGCGCACGCGGTGCAGATCTACCGTGACATGGATTCCGCGGCGGTTGGGGTCGGCACGCTGAAGCTTGCGGGTGTCAAGCTCTACATCCAAGATGGCACGGGTGATCTGGTCGAAGACACGACCCGTGTCGCGATGCCCGGTACCGCGCCGTTCCGAGAGCTCGCGCTGGCTCACACGCAGATCATCGATTCGATCGATGCCATCGATGCGGAGCTTGCAGAGAACCCGCCACAGTTTGCCGCCGCAGCGGGTGGAACGCCGACGCAGATCACGGGCACGGCCATGACCGATCTACTCGCGGAGCGAGACGCTGCGAAGGACGAATCCGAGCGGATCAGACGAGCATTGTCGGAGCACAAAGATATGAAGCGTGCGTTGCAGCGATTCGCTGAGTATGTCACTGCAGGAAAGGGAAGCTGATGAGTACCAAGAGCGTGAAGATCCCAGCGAAGAAAGATAACTCTATGACTGACGCCAACTGGCGTAACTCCGTCCTCGGAACCAAGCTTGTCTTGGACGGTGGGAAGGTGGAAAAGGTTGAGTTGAAACGTGATTCTGAAGGTAAGCCGGCGCGATGGGTGATTACTTACGCGTGATTGATGAAAGGTTGTTTAGTTTCATCGTCACCGCAACCCGGTAAGTTGTGGCGACGCCAGCGTTTGCTTGAACTGAAACACTGGGGCGTATATCGCGATTAAGTGTTACTGAGCAGCGCGATGCGTGGTTGTTATCGATCAAGCTCCGCCGCGACGACGTTGATCGATCCGATGATCGCGACGATGTCGGCCAGCATGTGGCCTTCGGTCAGCTTGGCCATCACCTGGTAGTTGATGAAGGATGGTGGGCGGGTTTTGACGCGCCACGGGCGGGGACCGCCGTCGGCGACGATGTAGTAGCCCAGCTCGCCGTTGGCGGTCTCGTGTGCGCCGTAGCACTCGGCGATCGGGGCGTCCCACCCGCGGTTGGACATGATGAGTTCGAAGTGCTGGATGAGGCCCTCGATGGAGCCGTAGACCTGCGACTTGTCGGGCTTGACGAACTTCCCGTCGGCGTATGTGTCGATGGGCGTGTCGCGGATCTTGTCCCAGACCTTCGGGTCGATGAGCTGGCGGATGATGCTCATCGACTGCTTCATCTCTTCGACGCGGACCATGAAGCGGGCGTTGGCGTCGCCAGCGGTGTGCACGGGGACCTTGAACTCGACAGCGGGCGAACCCTCGGCGTCCCAGTTGTCCTCATAGCAGAGGTACGGGTCATCCTTGCGGAGGTCGCGTTCGACGCCGGAGCCTCTCGCGACGGGGCCCGAGAGGGACCAGGCGATGGCGTCCTCTTTGGAGATCTGCCCCACATTGACAGTGCGGTCGAGGAAGATGCGATTGCGGTTGAGCAGGTTCTCGATGTCGGCGACCGCTTGCGGCAGGTCCTTATTGATGAAGTTAGAGACGAGTTCGAGAAAGGTGTCGTCGCTGGGGAGGTCCTGCATGGCGCCGCCGACGCGGGTCCAGTCGGGGTGGTAGCGCTGCCCCGAGATGAAGTCGCAGATGTCGTAGATGCGTTCGCGCTGGTTGAAGCCGTAGAGGAAGCCCGTGAAGGCGCCGAGATCGAGAGCGGCGGCACCGCAGCACAGCAGGTGGTCTTGGATGCGTGCGAGCTCGGCCATGACGGTACGGATGACCTTGGCGCGTGGGGTGATGTCGATGCCGAAGAGCTTCTCGACTGTGTGGTGCCAGCAGATGTCGTTGGCGATGGGCGAGAGGTAGTTCATCCGCGAGACGATGGTGACGTACTGGTTGTAGTCGAGGTGCTCGCCGAGTTTTTCGAAGCCCGAGTGGAGGTAACCGATGTGCGGCGTGCACCGTGCGATGCGCTCGCCGTCGAGCTCGAGGACGAGGCGGAGTGTGGTATGCGTCGCGGGGTGCTGGGGTCCGAAGTTCAGTGTCCACCGGTCGCCTGTGTCGACGTGGTCCTTGAGGTAGGAGATGTCGTCGGCATTGATGTCGAAGGTGTCGGGCGTGCCGGGCTTGAGGGTGTATCCCATGTGCTTTGGCCTGTTCGGTTTTTGGACAGATGAAGATGGATGCAGGAACTGTTCGCCAGAGTGGAGAGTATAGAGGCAGGGAGCGGTCGGCTCAGGGAGTGAATCGATGGGTGATCGAAGCTTTGTCGGGTCCAAGCGTATGTGGCGGGAGTTGCGTTCGTTGGTGACGGCACTCTTCGTGGTTGGTTTGCTCGTTGTCTTGGTCTGGGTTTCGTTTCTATCAGGGGTTCGGAGGGATCCGCCGCGCACACTCTTTCTCAGCCAGGTCAAGTGGTGGGGGATCGCGATGATCGAGTACTCGGAGGGTGAGGGGGATGGTGTGCTCATGCCGAGTGATGGATTGATCGGTCTGATGGCGGCTCGCGATCTGCAGGAAGACCAAACAGCGTGGGAAGACATTTGGTTCTCTGTTGATAGTCCGCGTCAAGATGGAGCGACGAAAAAGACTTCCTCGGACTTCATCACCAATCCAGCATTGCACGGTGCCGTATTCGACGAGTTGGATAAACCGATAGAGACCATCGCGGTGATCAACGCTTACTCGTACTTCGTGAATGTGAAAGATGGTTTCCGATGGGATCGGACGCACTCGATCTATGTGGCGTATCCGGACGGATCGGCTTCAGGGTTGTATCCGCACGAAGTGGAGGAATTGCTAGCTCTTCCGATCAATGCTGAGTTGAGGCAATTGCTTAAGGAATGGGAAAGCTAATTAGCGAGCATCGAACATTCCGTCTGACAGATCCACAGGAAGCGAGCAGGCGCATCAACACACCGTTTGTCCGATGGTTTGTCAGAGCTTCGCTGGTGATCGTCTTGGTCGTATTTATTGGGGCTCTCCTCTTGCCACCGATGCCGGGCATGCGAGAGCGTGCGTTGGCGATTCGATCACTCTCGGATCATCGTGTCTACGCTATCGGGATTCAGAATTACTTCGCGTCCAATAACGATCAGGGTTTGGTGAGCGACGATCCGATGGATCTCATGCCGTACATGATTGATGGTGCTGATTCGGTGTATGTCGAGGAGCTGTTGTACTCGCCTTATCGCGGTCAAGAAATCGGCGAAGATGTGCCGTCGGATTACGTGCTCAACCCCGATTTGGTCGCACGAGAGCTGGTCTCCATCGAGTATCCATCTCGGACCATCGTTGCCTTAGATGTTTATGTGTTGGAGCTCGAAAGATCTCGTATTGTGGTGGCATTGGCCGATGGCAGCGTGATGGCCATAGAGCGTGCGGAATTGGGGTTGCTGTTGAGTGAACCTTGGCATGACTTTTTGCGTGAGGTCATCGAGGCACGATCGGGGATTGCTGTTCCCGGCCCTTGAATCTATCCGTTCCACTACAATGAGGGGACCATGAGCAAGAAAATCGATCTGGATGCGGAAGTCAATGCGGAACGCCCAAAGGCCAAGAATCCGAAAACCGGATTGTTGCTCGCGGTCGGGTTGTTCGCAGTGGCGGGGTTTCTTCTTTATCGAGCTTTTTTTTCCGGGTCGTCCACGCCAAGAGTCACTGAGCTTGAGCAAGACACCAGGCAAAATCTGCGTATATGGCTGATGGTCATTGATGATTACAGGTTTGCGAATCGCGGACGATTCCCTCAGCTGGATGATCTTCGCCAAGTCGAGATCAGAAGCACCGACATCGAAGTAGCTCCGGTGACCGTGTTCGATGAGTATTCTCAGTCGCCTCATGACGCAGAGAATGCGTTGGAATTGGATTACGCGGTCCATGCGCCGCCTGCGCACGCAGGCATGACTCCTTCGGAATTCATGATTGCCGTGGTTGTGGATCTAGCAGCTGCGCAAGCAGATCCGCCGGTCTTGGCGGTCGGGTTGGCCAGCGGCTCATCGCTCTACGTGGAAAAGCCTGCCGCAATCGCGAGTGTGCTGGAAGTTCCTGAAAATGAGTGGCTGATTGAAGCCACCGGCTTGTCGCCGGATGATTTGCGTTAGCAGCTCTTTGCTTGTCGCGTGCATGCTTATCAGCTCGTATTTTCGGTTATCCGAGAAGCTTCTCGATTCTTTTGACCGAGACCTTCTGCGCTGTGCCGAGCTCTTGAGCGAACAGGCTGACGCGGAGTTCTTCGAGCAGCCAGCGGATCCGGATGAGTTCTGGGGTCGGTGCTCCATCGCCGGTTTCTTTTTCTTGGCGGAGCTTCGAGTTGTAAAGACTCTGAAGACGTTGGATGTCGCGCATGTTCTCCGCATCGCGGTCTGCGTTGTCGTGACGAAGCTTGCTCAATCGCATCCGTGCGGCGTTGAG
>JBCDAP010000190.1:0-4739 GCA_039185335.1 Planctomycetota bacterium
ATCGGCGTCTCCGGCTCCTCGGTCGAGAACGACCATGCCGTTGCCTCGGCCGGTGCCGATGCGGTCGGCGAGTAAAAGACCCCACCGATCGCCGATCAGCCATTGGACGCCAACTTTGGAGCCTCTCTCTAAGACTTCAAGGCGTAGTCGATGTCGACGTTTGCGTAACGAGCACCCCTCCCGCATAGGAGGGGTGTTGTCGTTCCTGTAGTGAGCATCATCGCCCAACTCTCAAACGGATCTTGTCACGATTTTTCTTCTCGAAACCCTTTGCTGTCCCCAGAAGACGTCACACCAATTTGGCGTTTGAAGGAACGACTTTGGATATCAACATCTGTAAATCCGCAGAGCGGAGCGATCTGCTTTGGAGCGAGTTCAGACTCGAACCAATCGTGCAGTGTCTTAGAGACACCTCGTGTCACAAACGTTACTGAGCAGTGCAGATTGTGTTCGTTTTTCAATGACCACCCAGAATAAAGTGCGATTCATCAGCGCCTTTGTGCGCAAATCAAAGCGACTTGTTGAAGTCTGGCACAAAATGATTGTGCCCCTTGGAATCTCCTTTGGAACCAGTGAAGGAGTCGAGTACAATTGAATGATCATCACATGTGTGATGATGACTGAAACATTTAAGGAAGGAGAAAAATTGATGACTTTCATGCATTCCAAGCCAGCGATCACAGCGCTGGTCGGCATTGTCCTTGCTGGAACCTCGACAAGCCAGAGCGTGATCGGTTGCACACCGCCATCGGCGGTGAACCCTCAAGACTTTGTGTGCCTCGACGACTACGCCACGAACAACGATCTCTTGTTCCGATCGATCGGCGAGGTGAACTTCTACCAAGGCACGAATTCGCAGTTCTTGCCATTCATTCCGAATGCTTTCGCCGACCCGTATACCGGCGCGTACGACAACGAGCCATTCCGCGTGCCGTACGGGGACCGCCTCGGATACGCAGGATCGGGTCTGTTCGATGTCGATGGTGACGGGTACAACGACTGGTCGGTCACGTGGTACGACGCTCAGCCGGTTCGTGCCATCGACGGTACGCACAGAGTTCCGGCAGACGCGTACGTGCTCCCGGTCATCGCGGCGCTCGAGAATCACCCATCCTTTGTCGAAACACCCGCGGAACTCGCCTCAAAGACGACTTGGAACAAGGTCGGCATGCTCCGCGTCTTCTCGGGCCGAGACAACTCGCAGATCGGCCAGGAGATCTGGGGGCACAATTCGCATTGCCTCTTTCCTCACGAGATCGCCCCTCTGCGGGACATCGATGGCGACGGACGCGACGAACTTGCCCTGTCGGCGAACAGCACGGACCAGGGGCGAGGATCGGTCAATGTGATGTCCTTTACGAATCGGTATAACGAACGTGACACTTCCGGTGCCCTTCTCGATACAGAGGAGCGTTGGGTCTGCATCATGCGCATCGTGGGAAAGAGCGGGCCCTCGGAGTTTGCTTACGAGCTGGAAGATACCCAGTCCGATTTCAACAACGACGGCCAGCACGACATCGTCGCGGCAAGCCGGTTCTGGCGAGCACGCGGATGGGGCTCACGATTCCAGAACGATATCGACATCACGACCGGCGGAGGATGGATCTTCCTCACACCACCACAGCAGGTCTTCCTCGACATGCAGAACAGCCTCCACTGGCCCAAGGACCCAGAACGCAACAACGTCAAGAGGCCCATCGAACTCGTCGCGGAGGACGACTACAACCTGTGCGTGATGCAACTTGACGATACCGCGCCCGACGCCGGGACACCGCTCGACCGCTTCGACGACCCGAACGATCCGAGCGACGACGCCGAAGCGGCCGCCGATACCCTCGAATCCGTCGGACGGATCGGAGATATCGCGGATGCGGGCGACATCGACGGCGACGGTCACGCCGACTTTGCCGTGACCGCTCACTACCGGTACGACGATGGGAGCGGACCCGTGACCACCGGCGCGATCTACTTCCTGCTGTCGGCAGACGGGTTCGGCCCCACCCAGTACACGCTTCACAACAAGGCGTCACGGATCACGGGCGTGGCCTACGACCCCGCGACAAACGAAGACGAGCTTGTTCTCGATCCACAGTTCCAGGGCATCGCGATCGATCCCTACACAGACGCCGAGGTCGTCTTCCACGGGGATGACCAAAGAGCGTACAAGAACAACCAACGGTCTTACTTCGGGGTCACTCTCGCCGGGAACGATCCGGCGGATATGGCGCTCATCACGTACAGCAGCAGCGGCAATTTCGGTGAGGTCGACATCCTGCTCAACGAAGGGACGACGCCTCGATTCGCAAGCACCGGTTCGATCGGTTCCCTTGTTCCACCGAACTACGCGGATCGCCCCCTGGCCCTCTTTTATGATGATCCGCTTATCGCTCCCGACCACTCCTTCAACGGTCCCGCTCTCGGGCTTGGTCACATCTCCGGAGTTGAGCTTGCCGGCAACTTTGATGGTCTCGGGGAGAATGATTGCGAGCTTGGCGTAACCACGAACAAGGGTTATCGCCTGACGACAACGAATCCGAACTTCTCGATCATCTCCACCGCGAACATCGTCGAGATCCCGGCCACCGGAAGCCCAAGCATCCTGCAGGCGATTCAGCACGAAACGCCCCAATACAATTCGGATGTGACACCGGTGATCGGCAGTTCGTACGCCGACAACGGCATGATGGCGAGGGGGCTGAAAGCCCAGGCAGCATGGGACCAGGACGGAGACGGCAAGGACGATCTGCTCTTACGTACCGCCGCCACAGCAGGGGCCATCCGCCAAGCTCCGGATCCGTTCGGTTCCAATACGCCCGTGACGCTGTTTGATGAGGCAAACCCGCTCTATAGCGGCTACCGCCCGTACTTTGTCGATGATCAGCAGCACGGGGCAGGCAGCGCGCACATCATGCTGTCTCCAGCGGACGAACCCGTGCTCATCTCGGGGGAGTCGAGAGCCGCTTTCTCGCTCGCCCACCCAAGTCCGCACAAGGTCTTCGTGATCTCGCTCAAACTCGACCAGATCTCGTCGCATATCGATCCGGCCGATTCTCAACAAATCGGAGAAACGTTCACCAGGCAGTTCGACCACCTCCAGTTCTTCGTGGAATTAGTTGACTGCCCGACATGCACGACCGTTCTGGCGTCCACAACAGCTACCGCGGTCCCCGTTGCAGCGGCACCGAGCCAACGAGCACCGAAGTCGCTGTCCTTTACCTTGCCCCAAGTAGGGACAGCCACCGACATGCTGAATCGGCATCTTCGGATCTGGACCCGGTGGAAGGACGGAACGACCGGCCTCCCATGGTCGACATCCGTGCCGGAGTTAGTGGATCCGGTCTTCGATCCGTAAGCAATTGATGAAGCGATGTGTCCAAAGACCAGGGAGAATACTGGTCTTTGGGCCTGAATCATTTCGCGTTCAGAATTGTGCAAGATGCTTTTTACGCATGATTCTTGGCTCTCTCTTGCAGGTTATATGAACAGCCGTTCGCGTCCCGCCACTCGGCGGACGCACGCGGCCTGTCCTGCGTGGATGCACATATGCATGACGATCGCGTTCAGGCATTCTCCGACCGATTCGAAATCTGGGCCGGGCCAGTCGTTGTCGTGGCATGGCTTGTCCAGGTCTTCGTCACCGATCTGGTCCATGTAGCTCTGATATCCGCTCCGGACCTGATTCAAGGCGGTGAGCAGTTCCTCGTAGCTCGGCCCACCGTCTTGCTCGTCTCTTGGGTTGCTCCCGATGCCGAACAGCGGCACCCAGGCCTGGTGTCGGTTTGCTCTTCCCAGCAGGTACTGGTCAAGCACCGCCGCTTCAGCGACGACCAGGTGACCGAGGATCCAATATGCGTGGTGTCCGTTGGGCTCTCTTGTCCGTGCGAACGGCGCGTCCGCCATATCGCTGAGTAGCCCTTGAGAAAAACCGCTGGACATCTCGAATGACGAACGGATCAAGTCGATGGTGTTCATCCATGGGTCTCCTGCGTCGGGCGAAGATCGACAATGCCGTGCTGTGAACGACGCTCGATGCCACGGACGATTGGTTCGGGGCGGATGTTCTGCGGGAACACCCACCCTCGCTCGTGCATGTAAATCACCAGATCGAGTGTCGTATCGGCTACTTCCATGCGGACCACCTTGCCGTTGCGCACGGTCATGATCAGGTTCTCGACGGATGTGCCCGAACGGCCTGTCGGCTGAAGGCCAAAGAAGTCTCCCGTGTGCTGCCAGATCAGGTTCACGGTGGCCACGGCTCGGCCATTGCCACTCGCATCAACGGCATCGATCTCGTCAACGAGGTCGATCTGAGCCGAGAAGGCGCTCAGAAAGGAGCCAGCCCACGCTTTGACCTTGTCGAGTCCCACTGTGCCGAAAGAGGCGGAGCTGTTCATTTCGACATCCGGTGCGATGACCTCATCCCAGCGGTCGAACTCGCCGCGTTGGAAGGCTTCATAGACGCGGCGTGGGATGCTTTGGGATTGCTCACTCTTGGTGCTCATCATGATCTCCGATTACGTGCTATCAGGGTTGAAGGCGTCGTATGCTTTGTTCTTAATGCTGCTGATGCCTTGAATCAAGTTTCAGATTTTCTGTCATAGCGGGAGTGCTTCACAGTATCTATGGGAATACCTCAAAATCCACTTTGGTAGGATCTCTGAATCGGCTTAGAGTAATCTGTTATTCGATTTCCCAAGAAGCCAAAGCCGGGTTCACTTACATGGCAAATGCGACTTCTG